>CAZDSE010000147.1:0-5475 GCA_964507905.1 uncultured bacterium
GATTAAGATATGTCTACATTGGTACAAAAACCAGCTCCAGAATTTAAAGGGCAAGCCGTGGTCGGCAATGCATTTAAGGAAGTAAAGCTATCTGATTATAAAGGAAAATGGGTGGTCCTATTTTTCTATCCATTGGATTTCACATTCGTGTGTCCGACAGAAATTACTGCTTTTAGTGATCAATACAGCAAATTTGAGGAACTGAACACAGAAGTCATTGGTGTTTCTGTCGATAGTCATTTTACCCACTTGGCTTGGGTCAATACGCCCAGAAAGCAAGGGGGATTGGGAGAATTGCGATATCCGCTGTTATCTGATCTTACCAAAAATGTGGCGAGAGATTATGGTGTACTTTTGGATTCTGGAATTTCATTGAGGGGACTTTTCATTATAAATCCCAAAGGCGTGGTCCAATATAGTGTGGTTCATGATTTGGGGATTGGTCGAAGTGTCGATGAAACGTTGCGAGTGTTGTCTGCGTTGCAACAAGTCGAAAAAACTGGGGAAGTGTGCCCGGCCAACTGGAAACCAGGCGCGGACACCATTAAGCCAAATCCCAGTGCTTCCAAACAATTTTTCAGTAAGCACGGTTAGAATGACACTTTAAGGTTGGTTTCAGTTTTTGCGGCGCCATTATTTTCAGATCGGTGTGAGATTTGATATGCGATATTCGAAATAATGGCGTTAATTCTTCCAAAGTGGCTGAGAAGTTCTATATGTATGGCACTCGTGTCCAATGCTTCTTTGACACCTTGGCGAAGTCGAACCAAATGTCTTTCTCTCAATTGAAGTTCTAATTTTAAGAGCTCGTCTCGATGAATAATCACTTTTTTATAGAGGTCCATGCTTTCATTGGTAAAGGCCGAAATGGTGAGTTGAAAATTGTGAACGACTTGTTTGTGAAACTCTAAAATTTCTTTAAATCCTTCATCTGAAAAATGGAGTTTTTTGGTAATCTTAATCCGGGCCAGGGGAAGCAGCGATTTTACAATCGCATCACCAATATTTTCCAAATCGCAGGTTAAAATAACGAGCTGTGATTGTTGATCGGCTTGCTCAGACGTTAACGTTTGTCCAGAAATTTGAACCAAATATTTTTTTATTTCTTTATATAGGATGTCTGAACGGTCTTCCAACTTTTCAATTTGATTAAGAAGCAAAAGGTCATTCTTTTTAAATACAAGGATTGCTTTTTCGAGCATCTCTTGCACGATTTCGGCCATTCGAATGATTTCACGTTTGGCTTGACCGAAAGCGAATGACGGAGTGGATAAGACTTGGCTATCTAAATATTTTGCTTTAAAGGCCTCGGGTTCTGGTTTCGACGGGAAAAAAGTATCAATCATTTTGGCGCCGGGTTTTGTAAAGGGAATAAATAAAATGGCCAAGCTCGCATTAAATATGAAGTGGGCATTGGCGATTTGTCGGCTAAGATCGATTGACGTCCATGAAATCAGGGTTTCAAATTGGGATAGAAAGGGGAAAATCAGAATGGCTCCCGACACTTTAACCAGCAGATGTGCTGCTGCCACTTGTCTGCCCCGATCTCCCATTTTAATGGAAACGATGGCAGGAAGTGTGCATCCCCCCACATTGGCCCCAATCATGAGAGGAAGTGCTTCAGATAAAGGGATGGTTCCATAGTGGGCGAGAGATAGTAAAATTCCAATGGCCGCAGCACTGCTTTGTAGAATGGCGGTCATTAAAATGCCAAAGAAAAAAGAAACAAATGGATGTTGTTTTAAAATCCCCAAAATGAGAGTTAGTTCGGTAGAATCCTTAAACTGAGATGAGGCCAGTCCCATTTGCCACATGCCCATAAAAATAAATCCAATACCCAAAATAAAATATCCAATGGATTGTCGTTTACTTCCCAAAAGCTGAATGGCCAAAAAACCGCAGACGACGAATAAAAGCGAATATTCGGCAAAATGAAATGCCAAAAGCTGAACGGTAATGGTGGTGCCCACATCTGCGCCCAAAATCATGGCCATGCATTGGGCGAGAGTGAGAAGCGCAGATGACGCAAATCCAACGACCATGGCGATGGTGGCGGAACTGCTTTGTAAAACAAGTGTCAGGAAGAAGCCTGTGATAAACGCCATGGCTTTGCTTTGGGTGACTTTGGAAAGGACGGTGCTTAATTGATCACCCGCAATTTTTTGAAGATGGTCTCGTGTGACCCCAAGGCCATAGATCAGAAGACAAAGACCGCCAAAAAGAGCAATCCAACTCATGTGTGTTCCTCAATACCCTTATCGGAAGAGGGTCATTTTTTCATAAATGTTTGACTTAAAATTGACGCTTTGTTACATCATATAGAGTTTATGGGAATTAATCAATTGGTCGGTAATTTTCTAACAACACGGGTCGAAGATTTCATCAAGTGGGGCCGAAAAAATTCATTGTGGCCACTTCCCTTTGGAACCGCATGCTGTGGAATTGAATATATGGCTGTTTTGGGTTCCCATTATGATGCATCTCGGATGGGCGCTGAAGTGGTTCGGTTTTTTCCTCGGCAATCGGATCTTTTGGTTGTGGCGGGGACCATTACTGAAAAAATGGCTCCCGTATTAAAGAAAATTTATGACCAAATGTTGGAGCCCAAGTGGGTGATTTCGATGGGGGTGTGTGCGAGTTCGGGAGGATTTTACCGATCGTATCATGTAAAGCAGGGGATTCATGACACGATTCCGGTTGATGTCTATGTTCCCGGTTGTCCACCGACGCCTGAAGCGGTGATCCAAGGTATTATGAAGATACAAGAAAAGATTGAAAAAACGAGGATTTTTGGTAAATAGTAGATAGGGTTTAAGTAGTTGTGTTGGACTAACATTAAAAAGGGGGAAAATATGGGATTTGAAGTGACACAAACAGCGGCAGAAAAAATTAAGGCCATCAGTGATGGAGAAAAAAAATCAGGATATGGATTACGAGTCCGAGTGTTTGGTGGAGGCTGCTCGGGACCTCAATACCAGTTGGGACTTGAAGAAAAGGAAATTCAGGGAGATCAAGTTTTAGAGTCGAATGGGCTGAAATTATTTTTAGATCCGGAAACTTTAACCGCATTGGATGGTGGAACGTTGGATTTTATTGAAGGCCCTCAAGGATCTGGATTTAAAATTTCCAATCCCAACGCCAAAGAGGGTGGCGGTTGTGGAAGTGGAGGATGTGGCTGTGGCAGTGGAGGATGTGGAAGTCATGGCGGTGGTGAACATGAAGAAGAAGGAAGCGGTGGATGTGGCTCAGACAAGGGTGGCTCCGGTGGGGGATGCTGCGGCTGATCTGAAATATGTCTAATCAAAATATAAAACATGTCATTGCCGTGGGTAGTGGAAAAGGGGGAGTTGGTAAATCGACAGTGGCTGTGAATATTGCGCTGTCCCTAGCACATGAGGGCGCCAAGGTGGGACTCTTAGATGCTGATATCTATGGTCCATCGATTCCAATCATGCTGGGATTAAAAGGACAAAAGCCAAAATTTAATGAAGCAAAAAGAGTGATTCCCCTTGAGGCGTATGGCATCAAAACCATGTCGATTGGGTTTATCGATGAAGATTCTCAAGCCATCATCTGGCGCGGTCCCATGATCCATAAAATTTTAGACGAATTTTTGTCCAAAGTAGATTGGGGAAATTTGGATTATTTGATTGTGGATCTTCCACCCGGAACCGGAGATGCACAGCTTTCATTAAGCCAACTTATTCCACTGACCGGTGCTGTGGTTGTTACCACTCCGCAAGATGTGGCGATTGAAGATGTAAAGCGTGCCGTGGAGATGTTTAAAAAAGTTCGAATTCCACTTTTGGGTGTGATTGAAAACATGAGTTATTATGTATGTGCCAAATGTGGAGATCATGCTGAAATTTTTAGTACGGGCGGTGGCGAGAAATCTGCCAAGCAGTGGGAGGTCACTTTCTTGGGTTCCATTCCACTGGTGACGGATGTTCGAAAAAGTGGGGACGAAGGTAAGCCCATTACCGTTAGAGATATTCATTCTCCCGTCTCCCAACAATTCTTAAGCGTCGCCAAAAATCTTGCCAGCGTTGTCAATCAGTTCAATCTTTCGGAAAGTGCTCCGCCACAAGTTGAAGTGGTCAAAGGATAAGGTCCCTCTCTCAATTGACTTCAAGGGATGTTGAGCGTATATGAACGTGTATCCCCTGTGAACTATGGAGGAAAAAACCGTGGAATTAGTTCAAAAGAGATTGTTACTCATTATAGTCGTTCTATCATTTGTCTTCATATCTTGTGACAAAGGCAACCCAACATTTAACGAAGTGCAAAAAAGTAGTGGACAATATGGCACAGAGGGAGAATTTGCCGCTCAAAATGAACGAGCGCTTCAATTGGAAAAAGATCTTGCCAGACGGCATCGATTTTTTCAGGCTCTAAAAGGGGTCTATGAGGGAACATTTCAGACCGGAGAAAAGATCAGATTGACGTTGGTCCCAAGTTTGCCTCCGTATCCAGTGGATCTCACTCGGGTCAGAACTGTGGAAGAAGTGACCAGTGATTTGAACTCCCTTCATTTTAAAGTGCAGGTGCAGCAATGGAATCCAGCCAATAAATTGGCGATCGCAAATTGTGTATCTGAATATATTCATCCGGATATGAATCAGGGAACCATTTCGATTGTGGGAGGGACCTGTGAAAGTTATTATGAACTTCTTTTGTCATCTCCGGAGAAAAATGAATCTTCGAATGAATTGCAAGATCAAGCAGCCAATATGTCAGAGTCCATATTGGAGGGGACATTAATTTCCGTGAGTCAATTGAGAGGTGTAGTACAGCCATCATCCAATGCTGAAAGGTATGAGTATATTGTAAATAGAATTGAGTAAATGATGCGGATTTTTTTATTCATTGTTTTGACATTTCTCACTTTGGATCAGGCATATGCCTATGATCCAGTTCGTACTCCAGTTCAAATTAACGATGTGGCCAATCGGGTACGTTCTGAGAATTTTCGTGTGCTTGAAAATGCAGAGCGTGTGTATCAGTCCAAAGATACCATTCAAGTGGCTAGGCAAAATTTATTACCCAAGCTTAAACTTTGGGAGATCATTGCGGTAGCAGTCGAGCCCGTGATGGCGCTTATGATCATAGATGACATTGCTCCATTTTTAGTTCCGTCCAATTGGTATCGAGTGGAAGAACAAAAGCAATTATTCCTAGCCGTAGAAGAGTCCTATCGAGCACTCAGTGCCAATGAACTCATGACCGCCAAGGCATTGTATTTTAAAGTTCTCCTGGATCAGTCTCTTTTGGAAAAAATCTTAGAAAATATTACGCAATTGCAAGAGATTTTAGAAATTGCAAAGATCCGAGAGAAATTTGGGGGTGGAACACAGAACATGTCCCTGGATATCGAGGTTAGGATTTTATCCCTTCAAGAGGATGAACGCGTGATGCGTGTCTTAATTGATCAAGAAAAAAATGAATTGTCGTATGTGATGGGATATGCGGCGCATG
>CAZDSE010000148.1:0-5449 GCA_964507905.1 uncultured bacterium
AGATAATCACCGCATCAAATTCGTCCCATTTTTTGTCTAAAAACAAACTGATTCTTTTTACGGATTGCTCTGAAATGGGCCGCTTGGTTTCATAATCAAAGCGAACCACTTGCTGATGTCCCGCCACAATGCGTGTTTTTTGTGATGTGGGGCGTCCTTTTTCTTCGATGAGACCATCGATCGCCACTTTTTTCTCTTTTAGCAATGTCTGGAGTGCTTCATATCTTGGATCGGGTCCCACCACTCCACAAATAGAAACTTCTGCCCCCAACACTTTTAAATTATTGACCACATTGGCAGATCCACCGAGCATATTTGATTCCCGAGTCACTTCTACGACTGGGACGTGTGCTTCGGGACAAATTCTCTCCACATTGCCCCAAATGTAGGTATCCAAAATGATATCTCCCAAAACCAAAACTGAGTTCTTTGGAAAGTCATCAATGGTATTTAACAATCGACTGGCATGAATCTTAGTCATAAATATGCTTCAATATATTTTAAATTTCGGTCCACAGCTCCTCTGTTCTTAGCAACCACTTCTTTGGCTCTCATTTCAACTTCAGATCTCATGTGTGAATCTTTAAGATAGCCTTTCATTTTTTGGTTCAATTCCCTGGAATCCAAAACCTGAATGGCCGCTTTTTCCTTTAAAAATTGCTCCACAATCCACCTGAAATTTTCCATATGGGGACCAAAAAAAATCACTTTTCCAAATGCGGCGGGCTCCAGCAAATTTTGTCCGCCATGAGCCGTTAAACTTTTACCAATAAAGACCAAAGTTGCCAAGGAGTAATATAAAGAAAGCTTGCCCATGGAATCTAAAAGAAGAATTTCATTTGTTTCCCACGGATGATCTCCCATTTCGGATTCTAGACGGCAATGATATCCTTCTTTTTTTATCAGTTCTTCCACATATCGAAATCGTTCTGGGTGCCTGGGTGCCAAAATCAACTTTAAATTTGAATACGATTGGACCAAATCCCGGTAACAATCCAATAAAATTTGCTCTTCGCCCTCATGCGTACTCCCTCCGACCAAAATTATATCGTTTTCAATGCGCAATCGTTTTTTAAGTTCTCCCGATTCATTCAAAATGCGATTTGTTTTTTCCAATATTTCGAATTTTAAATTGCCACCCACCCTCACTCGATCGCTGGGGGCACCGAGTGAAAGATAGCGCTTGGCATCCCCTTCGGTTTGACAGCTGATTAAGCTCGGTAAACTCAAAATAGACTGAATAAAAAATTTAATATTTAGATACCTCTTAAATGATCGATCGGACAGACGCCCATTGATTAAAAGAATAGTGATCTTTCTTCGACGGGCTTCCCACCAGAAATTGGGCCAAATTTCGGTCTCAACCGATATAAAGCATTTGGGTTGAATTTGCCTCAGCACCCGTCTGACGGATCCAAGCAAATCCAGAGGAAAATAAATTGCGACATCTGTTTTTTGAATTCGCTCCTGGATCCATTCTTGTCCTGTTTTGGTTGTCGTTGAAAATATAATTTGTGTTTTGGGATACCTGGCTTTTAGTTCCGTATAAAATGGAAAAACAGCCACTGCTTCTCCAACTGAGACTGCATGTATCCATATATTAGAAGATGGGTTTATTTTGTTTCGTTTATCTAACGGAATAAATCCCAAACGTTCTTTAATTCCTTTTTGATATTTTTCTTGAATGAGAATTTTAAGAAATAAAAATGGAGATAAAATAGCGAGCACAATCCATAACAGACTATTATAAAGAACAAACAACATCACACTGTTAAAACGCTGTGGCTTCCTCGATCAGCATCACAGGGATTTCATCTTGGATGGGATATTTGAGACGACATTTATGGCACGTAAACCAATCTTGGGCTTGTGAAAGTTCTAAATCACCTTTGCATTTGGGACACGCGATCACCTCTAATAATTCTGGACTAATTCCCATATTTATTCTCCCTTCTCAATATTTTTAACCATTCCCATGAGATAGCCCAGTTTAATCTTCGTTTCAAGCTTTAAGATAAAATGCCGGTCGTCATTGGACAGCCAAATCGTTGAATCTCCAGACGTTTGTAATATTCCCTCAAATCGGGCCACAGGGCGGACAACGATCGCACTCAATTCTCCGAGTGGAGTTTCAATAATCTCCTCTCTTAAAACTTCGGCCTCCACAACGATATGTTTCCCTTCATTATATACATCTGAAATATATTTTTCGCCGACTTTAAGCGGCAGGGCTCTCAAATAAAATGCAGCTGTAAAAATATCCAGAATTCCTGGAATCGTAAGCTCATCGGTCCTTCGTTTGTCTTTCGTCCCCTTGGACAAATGGACTCGTTTAGACCAATATTCAATTTTATTTCGATCATAATCAAAGAGCACCATGCCCTCTCGGACCCGGTCCGTCTCTACGCCATGCAATGCCGATTTAAAAGGATACAAGGTTTCCGCATCCGCGTAACTTTCGATCCAATCGTCCACACTGTGAATTAAATTTAAAGCCGCTGAACTCTTGGCAGTCCCCATAAAATGATATGCTTTTCTTTCCCCGATGTAGACAAAAGGATGAACCTCCATTGTCATATCTCCAGCCTTGATCGAAAACCACGTAAGCGCAAATGTTGTCTTCTCTCCGACACGGAATACTTTATCACTTTGCAAAAGTTTTTTTCGTTCTCTGGCAGGCTTCTTTTGAAATACGGACACCAGTTTCTGAGCAGCCATCTTCTTTTGAGGGGTTCTTTTTTTTCCACTTCCGTTGGCTATGACAGCCGGTTCGGGAGGCTTGGTTTCAATCGGAATGTCATTTTTGAAATCCGGTGGTGCCTCAATCACCGGGCGATCCTTCACATCAGGAAGTCCACCACATGATGTTAAAAAACCAATGGCAAACAAAGAAATCCAAAATGACCAATTATTTTTTATTGTTTCCATCGATTATGAATCCAAAACCACTGTTCCGGGTGACGACGTACCATCATCTCAACCGTATCCGTAAACGCTTGAGTATTATGATATATATTTTCCTCTCGAGTGCCAACTCTTTTGTATTCCTGAGGGGGGAGTATCTCGACCGTCATCTTTCCAAAGTCTGTTCGATGGCAATACACAGGTACAATGATGGGATCCACACGTTCCACCAAGACAGCCAACCCCTTCGTGGTCCGTGCAGGCTGTCCAAAAAAGTTCACATTGATGAAATCCGACCCTTTTCGTTGATCAAATATAACAGCTACGATTTTATTGAGTTGCAACAGTCTAAAAATCTGCCATTTCGATTCTTTCGGACCAATGAGTTCAACACCCGTTCTCTGCCTCTGCTCTGTTACGATTTGATTCAGCCAGGGACTTTTCATAGGACGAACAATCATATGCAATGGCAATTCATCAAAGGGAGACTTTAATGCCATCCACTCAAAATTTCCAAGATGGGCGGTTACAACAATGACTCCCTTTTTTTTCAGTGCCTCTTTTATAATGTCTTTATTTTTAATTTGGACGCTCTCTTTAAATCGAGATATCGGCATTTTTCTAAACTGAATAAATTCCAGCAAAAGATAAATATAATGAATTAGATTTTTTTTCGTCAAAGAGTGAATTTCTTTTTCACTCAATTCATTTCCATATGCCAATTTCAAATTATTTATAATCAAATCCACACGGAAAGGAAGACACCAATACCATATTCGAGACATCAGCCAAGCTCCACTCTGAATCATCCACGGAGGCGTTTGATTTAAAGCAATACTCGCGCCATCGAATAAGAGTGAGACCAAATAAATCATACAGATTCTAGTAATCCTTGTATGGCAGATGCAGATGATGTCAATTTCATGGAAACAGAGACACTATAAACAGGCAGATTCTTTGGAATGGGTAGACGTTGAAGACGCACGGCATCTTTTTCGGTTGTAATGATACTGGAAGCCCCCTGTTGCATAGACTCTTGAATCAATTTTTTTAAATGATCCGGTGAATACTGAAAATGATCTCTGAAAATTTTAAAATCAACAACATCAAGGCCGAGATCTTCCAGAAGTCTCCTAAAAGAATTCGGATTTCCAATCCCGCAAAATCCAACTATTTTTTGTTGATTGAATTCTTTGAATTCAATAAACGAATTTGAAAAAACATTTTTAATTTTTTGTGGAATCACATTTGCTTCAATAATGGACGATAGTGGTTTTATATTTTTGAGATATTCCTTAATCTCCCCTACTTTTTTCTCTGAAATTAAATTTGTCCTTGTCAAAATAAAATGATCTGCTCTTTTTAACTGTGACAATGGTTCTCTTAATCGTCCCAGGGGAAGAACACCCTCTTTTGGATTAAACTGAGTGACATCCACCATCACTATATCGAGATCTCTTTTAAGCTTTATATGCTGAAATCCATCATCCAGTAAGAATACATCTACCGGCCTTTCTTTCAAAACTTCCTGAGCCACATGAAATCTGTTCTTTCCAACATAAATGGGAACGCCTGACAGCGATTGCGCCATCAAATATGGCTCATCGCCCGCCTCATCTGGAGACAGAACAATTTTTTGGCCATCAGACACACACGCCCATGGTTTAGACGATTTCCGACGGTATCCACGGCTTACAATAACCACTCTTTTCCCCTGATCTGCCAAATGCTTGGCCAAATAAATCGTAAACGGCGTTTTCCCCGTTCCACCGACTGTGATATTGCCAATGGATATGACTTTGGCAGAAAGTCTCCTCTGCTTTAAGATGCCGCAATTGTAGAACCACAGCCGAATGGTAATAATGGCTAAGTAAATAAAAGAAAACATTTTGAGAATGATATTTGGACGCGTGTCTGAAGAATATATTAGATCCCCATTCGTCAAAAGCTCATTCACATGTCTCAAGACTTCCTGGCTTGCTTTTAACGATCCCAACTTTTCTCGAATTAATAGCAACTGTTTTTTGGTTTGCTCATAAAGCTGTTTATCCGAAATAAACAGAGCCACTTCCTTGAAAATATTTTCCCCCGTCACTTGAGACTGCAACAATTCTGGCACCACTTTTTTCCCCAATAAAATATTGGGCATCCCAAAGGAGGTAATCCCCCGGATTAAAAACTTTCCAATCCAATAGGATATCCAATTCAATCGATATACAATGACCATGGGTTTACCCAATATCGCGGTCTCCAATGTTGCCGTCCCTGAACATGTGATCGACACATCACACCCAGCGATCGTTTCCTGAAACTTTCCTTCGACAATTTGAATGGGCAATTGTGACATCAGAATTTTAGGTTCGACGTCAGACTTATTTAATGTGGATGCCAGTGGCAGGACAAATGACACGGATGGATATTTTTGGTGTAGGAGTTTTGCCGCATTTAGCATCGGATCCAGCAAGTAATGAAGTTCATTTTTTCGGGATCCAGGAACCAATGCGATGCGAGTCCCGACGGGTCCTGCCGCCGATAGACGCTCTCC
>CAZDSE010000149.1:0-2808 GCA_964507905.1 uncultured bacterium
ATCACCGCGGCAGATATTAAAGCCACGATGAATGCCCACATTGAAGCCGAAGTTCAAAAAAATGGGGGAACGTTTAAAATATATGATGAAAAGACAAAGCAAATTTTAAACTTAAAATTTGTAAAAATTCACGATCCTGTTCGAAAAATCGATGACAAAGGATACTTCGCATGTACTGATTTCGAGGTCGTCGGCTCTCAGGGAAAATTTTATGATTTGGATTTTTGGTTAAATCCTGAAGGTGATGTTCTCTCCGTCACAGATACCAAAATTCACAAAGAACCACAGCGCGTTGGCAATCAGTGGGAGAAAAAAGAGCGATACACCTTTATCAATGACAATCCAGTAGAGGTCAACTAGGCCAACTTAGAAGTGAGCAGCGCCGCAGGAGCATTGCCACATATACGATGGACGTCCCACAAAATAGGTGGGGACATAGACATGCTGATAACCTGTCACCCAGCCGCATCCGTTCCAATAGACCTGGCTAACGATGTGGTGATGATACCATCGGTTGAATTGAAAGTTCCATACCCAATGCGCATGCATGCAGTGTGCAATGACATTTTGAGACGACTGATGGCTTTCAATAGGCTGAAAGGAATCGGCATTCACCGCCAATGGCCATTCATCACCGATGGGTGTAAGCGGGCCAGCTTGAAGCCCCTTTATAGACAAACTCACCACAAATAATGTTATCATGAATACAATTTTTTTCATTGGTTCCCCCTCTCTTAAAGTGCGGTCGCATATATACCATAAGATGTCCAAAATTCAACACCCCACCCCAAAGATTTTTAACTTGCCGAATAAGCTCAAAATTCCGTACTATTGGACATTGGATTCCCGACTTAAAATCGTCAAAGGAGATATTACCCAGCAACACGTAGACGCCATCGTCAATGCCTCAAATATCACCCTTCTGGGAGGCCATGGTGTCGATGGAGCCATCCACCAGGCTGCAGGACCAAGTCTATTGGAAGAATGTAAAACACTGGGGGGCTGCCCTACTGGATCTGCAAAAATAACTCAGGGGTATAATCTTCCCGCCAAATGGATCATTCATGCTGTGGGACCGATTTGGAATGGGGGACAATACAAAGAAGCAGAGCTCTTGGCCAATTGCTATAGGAACTCTTTAAAACTGGCAAAATCCAAAGGCGTTCAAACGATTGCATTTCCCTTGATCAGTGCCGGAGCATATCGATTTCCCAAAGAAGACGCATGTGCAATTGCCATTCGAGAAATCTTAGATTTTTTAAAATCCGATTCGTCCATCAAAGAAGTGTCCATCATTTGTTTCAACGATGATCTCTATGAGATATGTAAAATAAAATTAAGTCAGAAATGATCCCAACCGAGATTCGGTAACCGGCATCACCATTTCTTCTAAATACCGGATCCCTTTATCCTGTCGGCTATAATACTCATCATCTGACAACTGGGTCAAAGAACGAATGATTTCATCAAAATGTTTGGGATTCTCGCATGACCATTTAAACTCATTAAAGCCATGCAAAGGATCGGTATCAAAAAAATTCGGCAATCGAATATAAACCGAGGGCACCCCACATGCCAATGCATCCACACATGCAGATGACCCGCTGTAGAGGAAAACGTCATTCGACATCAACTGCTCTTTTAAAGAATGACTGTTATCAATTTGAATGTCCCCATGTGGTTCGATCCATTTTAGAACATCTGAAATATCCAATATATGATGTGCCCTAACGGTAATCTTAAATCTTCCATTAGAATGACCCAACAGTTGATTCAAAAAATGAATGCCATTCACATATTCCTTTTCCGATGCCGTCAAAACGAAAAGTAAATTTGAAATATTTTTTGGCTTCGACTTGAATGATTTATTTTGTAGAAGGTGCTCATAGCGCAATCCACAGGCCTGGCTCACTGGAACTGATGGCACATGAAAAATATTTTTGAGAATCTCACCATTTACAAAACCATTGGTTAAAATCTTATCCGGAACTGGATAATTTCTGGCCTCATCTTTTTCCACCCAATAGCTGATGTGCTTTGGACTGATGGTGGAGTGAATATAGGCAATATTTTTTGTATTGGGACTGGATTCCCTCACCCCGAAGAGCATGTGTCTTTCCCATGATCTATTTTCAAATGGATAAATCCATCTGTCTACCCTCACCTTTGATGTAATATTTGCCGATATACATCGATTGACCAGAGATCCCCAAAACCAAAAGGAATTACATTCTTGCTGAATCCCAGCGCAGACAAGCTCTGCTGGCATATCATTATTTATCAAACTTCTAATCTTACGAGAAAAAGTAAAATACGTTCTAATCCCTCGAAACAGGATCCTCACTAATTCCCAGTACGATATAAATAAGTGAGATGGAAAAATAGGATCCGATGAATTCTTAATCTTTCGTAGGATCTTTCGATAAGGTGAAAATATGCTGGCCACAATGAGGGTCGAAATATTTTTTTGGCGAAAATACTCGTGTAGAGATCCAAAATATACGTCTCTAAACGTATTACCGTTAAACGCTCCCAATGACACAAGAGACCAAATCGCAATATTTTGTTTAAATTGAAAATTGCAAAGATCTGCTCGCTTGTATTGATGACTCAGATTTTTTAGCCACACACTTTTTAAAAACGAGATAAATAGTTTCCACGGAAAAACTCCCCGAATGAAATTATCAAATCCATTCCAATATGATCTATTCCGAACACATAAGATATTGCGCTCTTTTACGAAGCAAGAAACCTGGCTTAGGACGCTCTCATTTGAGGAGTACACAATGAGGCACTCAAACTTTTTTC
>CAZDSE010000149.1:2818-5448 GCA_964507905.1 uncultured bacterium
AAGTGCCCACCACTCTTCGTAACCCGAAAGCTTTATGTTCAAATTCTTTAGCAAGTGTAGAAATCGAGATGTCAGTTCGTCTCTCTGGCTCTCAACCGCCTCATATTTATCAATCAACTGACACGATGATCGATCGGTCAAGTACGCCTTTATTTTAAAATTATCAGCTTCGTCCAATAAAATCGCAGCCGTTGATTGACGGGCAGTCGAACTTTTTTGAATTGCGCGTCGAACTTCACCTAGGCTTCCACACAGAGATACAATCATTACTTTTTTTTAGATGATAAAATCACGAATGACAAGCAAGATAAATCCCAAGATAAATCCATCAATGCTCCAAAAATCCGGAGCGATTTTTTCAAATTTTGGCCAAATTGTCTTGATTATTTTTGTAACCAAACTAAGGTCAATTCGTCGTTGTCATAAATTAAGGAGGTATCGTTATGAAAAAATATCTATCAATCATTGTAATTACCATGTTCATTGCACCCGCCACTCATGCGGTGGATCTTTCAAGAACAGTGGTTGTCCCTCAAATTGAAGGGCTCACCGTTCCTGAAATTCCATCAGAAATTACATCGACCAATAAATCACAGTCGTATACGCTCTCGATTAAAACCCCACAGCTGGATGATCTTTTAAAAGAAGCTTCGTTGCCAGCGGTATGCCAACGAGAAGTCATCACTCGGGAAATTCCCCAATGTCGCGTCAGTCAGATAACCCGATCCGCCACATATGAACTCATTGGCTCAGATCGAGAATGGCGACACAAACAATCTTGGTGGTGTCGATTGTCAAGAAAACTGTTTGGTTCTTGCAACCCGGAATCTGTTCAAGATATTTTGTCATTGTCATTAAGACTAAATCGCGCATCAGAAGAAAAAACAGATATTCGTCAGTCTTCAATATTGGCTCTGCCTGCGACCAAATGTGTTTCTCAGGAATCAACAGCAGAAGACAAAATGTTAGACGCACTTTCGACCTGTGGCACAACTGGAACTCCATATGACGAAGATTGTGTCCGGCTATTTCAAGGGCAAAAGTTAAATAAACGACATAAACTCAGAGAATGGGTGGCCACCCTGTCTCCCTCATCCACTCGAACGGTCCGAGAGATATTGCCATCACTGCCAGAGTCAAGCACAGTAGAAACAAAATTACTCACCGTTTCTTTAGGTGCATTGTCGCTTCAGCCGAAGCCTGTTGAATTATGGACAACATCCTTTTCGAATAGCTATGATTTTATAAATGCTTTTTCACAAAGTGGAGGCACTCCTATTTCATTGACGGGAAAATACCAACGAACGGTGAATGGCCAAGTTCAACCGTCATATGAATTAAGCGGCCAAGTCAATGTTGAAAACCACTCAGCCACAGTTGAGAACTTCCCATCAGAAGTCAGATTAAAACTATCCGATATTCTAAAATTTAATGAGGAATATTTGGATGTCGATAAAAAGGCCGAAGAAATTTTGAAAATTTGCAGAATTAATTATTCAGGGCAGAATTCGCAGAATCGATCTATCTGTGATGAATTAAAAAATAGCACAAAATGGGCCAGAAAACCCCATTTTACTTTTTCATTTGTCGATCAGATGGGAAATTCACGACGTTTAAGTTGGGAAGGTCACGGATCGATTGAAAAATGTACTGTCAATCATTACGGCTATTCCTACCAAGACTCATTCTATTGTCCATCCCCAGATGTGGATCCTAAAGAATGGGGCTATGATAAAGATGCCAAAAAAATCTTGCGATTTCTGGTGGATTCTGAGTCCTGTTGTTCAGATCTCATATTTGGTGATCTCTTAAGCTATGTCCCTCATGAGGAAGACCCATCCAAAGATGTTCAAAGCAGAAGCGTTTCGATCCGATATCGGGAGTGAGTGAAAAACCATTAGGTGAAAGTGAGATCATTTACCAACGAATAGCTGGTACTACGCCCTCCACCGATATTTTTGGTCAATATTCCACTCTTTATAAGATCGTCGATATCACGAGACGCCGTATCCTGTGAACATCTTGTAAGAATGGCCCATTTTGATGAAGTAAGTTTGCCTTCAAAACCATCAAAGAGAAGATTGATAATTTTTCGTTGCCGTTCATTAAATTGTTTTCCAGCATAAGTTTCCCAAAACCGAGCCTTCTTGAGTACGGACGCCAGAGTTGTCTCTGCTCCTTGAAATGCTCGATCCAGGCATTCTAAGAACCATTCAAGCCAGGTCGTAATATCCAGACCACCTCTTTGGGTGGATTCTAAAATAGTGTAATAGGCTTTCCGCTCCAAACAAATCTGAGCTGACATACTATAGAAACGTTGTGAACTATTTTCTGACCTGGCCAGAGCCATGTCTGCAATGGCACGAGCCATTCGACCATTGCCATCGTCGAAGGGGTGAATAGTGACAAACCATAAGTGGGCCACACCCGCTTTTAAAACCGGATCAAGTGTCATTTTACCACAAAACCACGCAAGAAATAGTCGCATTTCCCGATTCAATCGACTTGCCTCGGGTGCCTCGAAATGGACACGTTGCCTTCCGATGGGGCCAGACACAACTTGCATGGGGCCTTCACTATCGTTGCGCCAATTCCCCACACGAATATTACTCATCCCACTACGACCTGTT
>CAZDSE010000150.1:0-1528 GCA_964507905.1 uncultured bacterium
ATCACGCACATATTCTTTGTCTGCTTTACTCCCGCGTCAGAAGGGAAATTGGGTACTCGCTCTTTGTATGTAAAATGCAAATACTGCGGCAGTCCAAAAATGGGTATCTCATCTCTGGGGGGATGATATTGAAGCATTTATTGAAGACATCCCCTATCAGGAAACCAGAAATTACGTAAAACTAATTTTGCGAAATTACACAAACTACAGATGGCTCTACAGTGGGGAGTATGTGGTTATCCCCTAAACCGCTGCCGTTTTTTGCGAAGCGAATAATTCTTCGACAATATCATGAAGCTCAGTAACACATTGAAATAAAATCACTATTCCGTTTTATTTAAACATACCGTCGCAAAGTGCCCCAAATGGGCTCTTTTTTCTTCCTGGCATAAAAAGTCAAAATTTAAATAATTAAATAAATTCATATAGTTATAGACATTGTCTTCTGTGGCACATGAATTGCTCTATTTATAACCAAGAGTATGAAACGGACGATATTTATTTCTTTATATTTCTTGGTGATTTTGCTGATCCTGAGCACAAATCAATTCAAATGGTTCCGCTCAAAGCCCGAGTCAAAGCCCGTTGTGAATGAAACCCAGGCGGCAGTTCCACCCGCATTCCGAACAACGTATCGGCCCGATCCACATACCTATCAAAGCTGGGCACTCCAAGACTCAAGCCCCATCGATATTCAAAAGGCATGGACAAAAGCACACGCCATGAAACGAGTGGTGGTTGCAGTCATTGATACAGGGATTGATTACAATCATCCTGATTTAAAGGACAATTTATGGAAAAACCCAAAGGAAATACCCAATAACGGAGTGGATGATGACAAAAATGGATTTGTCGATGATATCATTGGATGGGATTTTGTAAATCACGACGCCCTGCCCTACGATGATCATGGGCACGGAACACACGTCTCCGGAATCATTGGCGCCGTACGAGGCAATGGAATTGGGATCAGTGGAATCGCACCGTCTGTAAAACTCATGGTCGTAAAATACTATTCGCCAAAATCATCCGGCCAAAAAAATTTACAAAACACGATTAAATCATTCCGATATGCCATTGAAAATGGAGCCGATATTATTAATTACTCAGGCGGGGGCGCTGAATTTTCAAAAGAAGAACACCGCATGATTGAACTGGCACATCAAAGAGGAATTTTGGTCATCGCCGCTGCTGGCAACGAAAGACAAAATGCAGATGTCAATGCCTACTATCCCGCATCCTATGAGTTGCCCAATATTGTGAGCGTCGCTGCGCTCACCGCTGAAAGAGAATTGGTGGAATCATCGAATTATGGCATTTCAAAAATTGATGTGGCAGCCCCCGGTCATCAGATTTTAAGTACACTCCCCAATAATAAATATGGCTATATGACTGGAACATCTCAGGCCACAGCCTTTATTACAGGGATTGCGGCTTTGGCACTGGCGCAAAATCCGTTGTTAACCGCTCCGCAGCTAAAGGCACTTCTGTTGCATAGCATTTCTCCCATTGCTTCACTTCAAGGGAA
>CAZDSE010000150.1:1538-5442 GCA_964507905.1 uncultured bacterium
TAAGACCGGTGGAGTGGTCAGCGCCAATCGAGTGTTATCAAATTTAAGTATTGGTCTCACTTCAGTCCTACAGTAAATTCTTTGAATCGACTTATATCTTGACTCCCCATAGGGCGTTTGTTAAAACTTTTTTAGCCCTTCATGAAAAATAAACTGATATGTTCCGGTTTTATTGGTTTCATTCTCACATTCTTTTCACTGTCGTCATTTTCCTCAGATAAAGTCATTTTGGTTAGTTTTGATGGATTTATGAATGCCTATCTTCAAAAATATCTTCAAAACGAATTTAAAAATGAAGGATTGGGACAAATTCTAAAAGAAGGAACGGTTGCGAATGGGATGAAGGTCTCTCTACCCTCACTGACAGCCACAAGTCACCTATCCATCATTACAGGGATGCACCCTGGAACGCATGGAATAGTTTCAAATTTATTTAACAAAATTACAAATTCTCTTGATTCTTCATCCAAGCCGGCCAATGGCTTTACCACCCAATGGGACCCGAAAGCCAAAACACTCTGGGAAATTGCCAAATCCAAAGGCAAGAAAATTGGAATTATTTGTTATCCCGGCTCTGACGGAAAAACAGAAATTCGAAGTGGGGATTGGGGCATGCCGTATGTGGAGAGCGATTATTCGTCCTTTATCGTGGAACTTGCGAAAACCAATTTCAGTGAATACCCAAGATCGCTCCCAGATGAACTAAAATCGTTCAGCCTCGTCTTAACCGCGGATTTGGTTTTATTCGAAAATATCAAATCCCCGGAAGATCCAACCGTCATCAATCACCATGGCCCCAAAAATCCAAAAGCACCACCGGCGGTTGCCAAACACACATTTAAAGTATTGGCACTGGATTCAACGGATGACGGTGTAACAAATTACGACAGTCTCATCTTTGATGATGACGATAATATCTCTAATGGCTTTATGGGGGAAACACCCACATCCGTTTCAAAAAATCCCTGGGTTGGCCTTCGTTTCATGACTGGCGATATTTTAAAAGGAAGCTGGAGTAAACTGCTTTCAATCACGTCGGATCTTTCCAAAGTTAAAATTTATGTTGGCGCCCTTCATTCAACAAAAGCGTATCCAGAATCATTTAAACATACGATTTATAAAGAAGTTGGATTTTGGCCGGGCGCTCCAGATCGCTCCAATGAAAATGTTTCAGAAGAAATGGTATTGGAACAGGCCATTCGATTTTCTGATTTTTTTAAAGATGTCACTCGTGTCGCTGCTCAGACCCAAAAATGGGATGTCATTTTAAGTTATCAGCCCATTCTTGATGAGCTGGAACACTCTTTCTATATGATCGACCCCAGACAAGCGAATTATTCAAAAGAAAAAAGCGATCTTTACTTAAATGTGATTGAACGAGGTTATCTGCATGCCAATCGTGTCATCGATCACTGGATGAAATCCATTCCCGATACGAACTTTGTATTCGTCAGTGATCATGGGATGGAACCCATTCATCATGAATTTTTCCCAAATCGGGTCTTAAAGCAAAATGGCCTAGTAGAAGGAACGCTTAAAGCTCGCTCTTATAGCTCAGGAGGCTTGGCTCATATTTATATTAATTTGGCGGGTCGGAATGAAAATGGCACAGTCCCTCAAAGTCAATATGAGCAGCTGCGACAGCAGATCATAGATCTTTATAAAAATTCAGAAGCCATTCAAAATGTTTACAAACGAGAAGAGACTGAAAAATTGGGATTGAATCATACGGATAGTGGAGATGTGATTTTGGTGGCCAATCCCGGATACCACTTAAATAATGACAATGGAAGTGGCGAATTCCTGGAACCCTCCTCTTTCTATGGACAACACGGGTATGATCCAAGTTTACCATCGATGAAGGCCATATTTTCGGCTTGGGGACCCAAAGTTAAAAAAGAGGGCCTCATTCCAGAAATCAATTTCACTGAGGTGCTGCCTTATACCCTTCGGCTGATGAATGTTTCACAATAGATGAAAAAAATTCAAGTATTCATTCTTACTATTTTCTTTCTCAGCCCTGGGTCTTACAGCGCAATTCAATATACATCTCGTCCCGCCCCAAAAAATATAATTTTCATGATTGGAGACGGCATGGGGTTTGGACAAATCCAAATGGCAGAAGCCATTTCCCAAAAGAAACTTTTTTTAAAAACACTTCCAAATACTGGGGTTGTAGAGACTTCTTCGCTCAATAATCTCGTCACAGATTCCGCAGCAGCCGCCACTGCGCTGGCCACCGGATTTAAAACCAATAATCATGTGGTCAGTCAAGATATTCACGGAAAAGATCTCACATCCATTTTAGAGGTTTACAAAAAAAAGGGAATGAAGGTGGGACTGGTCACCACGACAGAAATTACAGATGCCACCCCCGCTGCCTTTGCCGCACACGTTTCCAATCGTAAACAACATGAAAATATCGCCAAATGGTTTTTAAAAAATAATGTTGATTTGTTATTGGGTGGAGGAAAACGATATTTTGAAAATGAGCTCAATAATTATAAAACTCACGGATACGGAGTGATGACCCACGCCAAGGAACTTTCCGTACTCACAAATAAATTGCCAAAAAAACTTTTGGGATTATTTCATGACGATTTTTTGGATTTCGAAATTGATCGTGAGGAAGTCTCTAATTCCAATGAAGAACCCACGCTTTCCCAGATGACAGAATTTTCTTTGGATTATATGAAGTCTGCTCCTCAGGGATTTTTTCTTATGATCGAAGGTGGAAAGATCGATCACGGATGTCATCATTTGGACATGGCCACGATGACCTTAGAGCTTTTGGAATTTGATCGTGCCGTGAAATTGGCCCATGAGTTTTCAAAAAATCGGTCAGATACGCTGCTCATTATTACGGCCGATCATGAAACAGCCGGTGTAGGCCCTTCTGAAGCCACCGATTATTCTTATCTGAGATCGCAGCAGGTTTCGGCAAGATTTATTGCCCAGCAATTAAAACAAAAATTAACTGATGAAGGACAGATCTCAGAAGATGGCATTTATGAAATGTTACAAACCCATGCTCACTTTAAACTTTCCGAAACAGATGTGACTTTTTTGAAAAAGACAGCGCAGAAAGCCAATGAAAAGGAATTGAGCGCCGTCATCGGTTCCATCATTGCTCGCCATGCCAAGGTTTCTTCTTTGACTTTGGACATGCTCCGGGCAGGAGACACACATGGACATACGGCCATACCCGTTCCCGTCTATAGTTTCGGACCACAATCAGATGTTTTTCGTGGAACGATGGACAATACCGACATTCCAAAGAAACTTCTAAGAGTAACTCGTGCTCAATCTAACACTTTCTAAAAGAGACATTCTGCTAAGCATTCTCACAGCAGCACTGATTGTCATTTCATTTCCAAATATCGAATGGACCACATGTATCTGGGTGTCGCTCGTTCCCTTCTTATTTGCCCTCGAAAATAAATCCCCAAAGTCCGGCTTTTGGATGGGGATGGGTGTCGGATATCTCATTACGTTGGGGGCTTTTTATTGGATTGCGTTTACCCTGCATGAGTTTGGTGAAATCCCATGGGTCCTTGCAATCCCAATGTATTTAATTTTTGCTTCCGTGTGTAATATTCAGTTTGGAATCTTTGCATATTGTTATCGCAGGCTTCCCGTCGAGCTCAGTGCCATGATCTACGTTCCCATTCTCTTTACAGTGGTGGAATATGTCACCCCACAACTTTTTCACTGGTATTTGGGAGCCTGCCTCTATAAAAAACTTTGGCTCATTCAATTTGCAGAAATGACAGGTGTCTATGGATCTACTTTTTTGGTTGTGCTTGTGAATTGCTGTATTTATGAACTCATTCGCTGGATCAAAAAAGATCAAGAAATTTTTCCATCACCTGCGGTTATTGTGACCATCGTCACCTTACTCGTG
>CAZDSE010000151.1:0-5417 GCA_964507905.1 uncultured bacterium
AATGCGGTGCTTAATCCCAATCCCATCGACTGTGCGTTCTTTTTGGTCGTGAAAAATGGATCAAAAATAAATGGAACATCTTTGGCGTCTATCCCCACACCTGTGTCGGACACAGAAATTTTAATTTTCCCATCTTCTTTTCGCGTTTCAATTTTAATTTCACCTTTGTCGTCAATGGCCTGACATGCGTTGAGAAGCAAATTTAAAAAAACTTGATTCAGACGCGACAAGTTACACCGGATTTTTGGAAGTTCTCCAAAATCCTTTCGAATCACCGCTTTTCTTTTAATTTCATACCGAAGCAAATTTAATGTCGATTCAATCCCCTCATGAACATCATGAAGTTCCATTTCTTCAGGGGCCACTCGGGCAAAACTATTTAAATCCGAGATGATGGTCTTCATTCGGTTTAATCCCTCTTGAGATTCTGCAATGAGCAAGGGGAAATCCCCCTGAATATAATCAATTTCACTGGATTTTCGAAGTTCCGTCACTCGTTCACAAATTCTTTTGATTTCATCTTTATCTTTTTCCAAAACATGATGAACCACCTGCTCATATTCACTCAACATCAATGTCATTTTGGCGACATACTCTTTCACCCGCCCCAGATTGCTCATCACAAATCCCAGTGGATTATTGATTTCATGGGCAACCCCCGTCGCAAGTTGTCCAATGGACGCCATCTTTTCCGATTGAATTTTTTCTTTAACAGTTTCTTTGAGTCTTCGATTGGCATCGATGAGGTCTTCATTTTTTTCTTGAAGCTCGCGATTCTTTTTTTCAATAAGTGCAATGGTTTTTTCAAGTTGAATAATGGTGTCTTGAATTAAATTCGGGCTTAAGGAAACCTGTGCGTCTTTCTTCCCAAAAAAAGTACTCTTATTTTCCCATCGAAATTCATACGTATTGGGCTCGACCAACTGTGAAAACGCAGCACCCAATTCCCAATACACCGGAATGGACTCAAAAGCGCCTTGCAAATACTGCAGATGAAATGGATTTAAATTCTTCCCGCTAAACTTTAAAACAATATGATATTCACTTTTTTCCAATGACCGAACATCAATATTTTTATAAAAATAAGACGTAAATTTCTTGGCCTGATGATAAATGAGATGCGGTTCACCAATCATTCGAAAAACAGAGTCCAAAACTCCCCATGCTTTTAATGACGACGAAGACAGACCCACCCGATAGGCAATTTGATTGTCGAAAAACATTTCCTCCAAACGATGGAAGAGCGTATCCACAATATCAATCGGAACCCAACTATTCGTATCCAATAGATATTCTTCAGAAAGCTCTATCCCTTCCAAAAGGCGGACGAGATTTTTCTTTTCCTTTCGAACATAGGTAATAATTGAATTCGTGAGACGACAACTGGCTTCTTGTTTTAGCATGAATACCTTTTTTTGATTAATTTAAAGTAGACTAACGAATCAAGCACAAGTTTTCAAGGAAAAAGGACAAAAAAGTACGCTATCCCATTGTTTTTTAATCAAAAATTGCAATGGTGACGTTTTATAAAAAGTTATCAACCAAACGAGAAAGAAGCTGCTTACTCTTCTCATTTAGGTTAAAAAACTTTACCACCATTCCCCCGACACTTTCCTGATCTTCTCTCTCTACGGAAACAATTTCTCCAAATCCTTCCAAAATGGGAATTCGGCTCGACCTTAGTGTAAAGTAAAGACGAAGCTTTGTACCCAATGGAAGTGTATTGTCTGTTTGGATGAACAGCCCTCCACCGGGAATATCACTGGTGTAGGACATCAGGAACTCATCGAAATCGTTAAATGCTGTACTCATAACGATTTCTTTGGCGCCCTTGGGGTCTTGCGTGTACTTCAATATATTGGTACTGATCTGCGAAATCATCGCATTCTCCTTTACCAATACTGCCTAAAAGTTTACTGCAAAACTTCAGACTCTTACTACACGCTACAAAAACAACGGTCGCAAAAACAACAGTTGATTGAAACGTTAACAAATTCATAAATGAATTTCAAGTCTTTCGTGTTTAAAAGATGAACAGTGCTTTTTAGTTGAACACTTTTTTGAAGTTGTCCACAACTTCATCATTATATAAAACCCATTTAATTCCAGCACCTTATATATGTACCTGCCTATTTTTTGAACTGGCACGAAAGTTGCTCTAACCCATAATCCGACTCCCCACTAAAAAGAGCCAAAGAGGTAATGAGTATGTCAGCAATCGTAATTTCTCTTCAAGATTATAAGCAAAAAAAATATATGAAAATGACTCGGCAACAAATGTATGGTTTGCCAAAGGAAATACTGCTTCAACAGCTCATTGATTACTATGAAGCTGTTAAAAAAGATCCATTCTCTCTATCCATTGCGATGTGGGGAGAAGATTTAATGGATGTCATCTCTTCTCGCGCTCTCACCCGAGAACTTCACGATCTCGCTGAAACTCACAAAGAAAAAGGTCCCGCAGCTGTTTTTAAAATGGATTAAAGTAATTCTGTGGCAAGCTCAGCCAATGGAGAGCGTTCGCCTTTCACGAGAGTCACATGTCCAGAAATGGATTCGTTCTTAAATCGTTCCACAACATAGGTTAGCCCGTTGCTCGAAGAATCAATGTAGGGATTATCGATTTGATAGCAATCTCCGGTTAAAACAATTTTTGTGTTCTGTCCAACACGCGTCATAATGGTTTTAATTTCGTGAGGGGTTAAATTTTGCGCTTCATCCACGATCATGTATTGATTCGGGATGGATCGTCCGCGAATATAGGTCAGAGGTTCAATGTTGAGCATGCCTTGATTCATGAGTTCCGCACACCCTCTGGATGCCCATTTCCGTCCCCCTTCTTTTCCACCATATCCCGTGCTTCCCAATAAAAATTCGACATTGTCAAAAATGGGCTGCATCCAAGGATTTAACTTTTCTTCGATATCGCCCGGCAAATATCCAATGTCTTTTCCCATTGGGAAAATAGGTCGAGACACCAAAAGTTTTTGGTAATGCCCTTCGTCTATTGTCTTTAATAACCCGGCGGCAAGCGCCAATAACGTTTTTCCTGTCCCTGCTTTTCCGATCAGCGAAACCAGTTTGATATTGTCATTCAACAAAAGATCCAGCGCAAAACTTTGCTCCAAATTTTTTGGAAAAACTCCCCAAACCCCTTCTTGCCTCTTAATCAATGGCACCAAACATTCTTGTTTGGAATCATATCGCCCCACTGCGGTATGTGCACTGTTCGACCGATCTTTCATCAGAACAAACTGATTGGAGACCGGTTTTAGTCCACCATTGAGCTTCGTCTTTCGCTCCTGAAAAAATCCGTCGATCACTTGGGCACTCACAGTCGTTTCGACAATTCCTGAATAGAGCTCTTCTATATCGACGCGAACAGGCTCAAAATCTTGGGCTCGAATTCCCAACACATCCGCCCGAACCCGCAAGTTTGTGTCCTTCGTTAGAAAAATGACTCTGCCTTTAAATTTTTTGGAAAGTCTTAACGTGGTTTCCAATATAATTTGATCATTAATATTGGGAATCTTGGCATTGGAAAGTCTCTTTCTCTCGTCTTCAGCCAAATCAATGATGAGTCGTCCGCCGTCCTTACCAATGGGAACACCTTGAGATAGCTTTCCTTTTTTTCTGAAGTCATCGAGATAGCGTGAAAACTGACGGGCATTTCTCCCGTTTTCGTTGAGATCCCGTTTAAATTTGTCTATTTCTTCTAAAACCGTCAGACAAATCATCACATCATTGTCTTTAAATCGAAAGATGGCTTGGGAATCATAGAGAATGACATTGGTATCCAGAACAAAAATTTTCTTCACTGATACTGAGTATAGCAAAAAAAATAAAACCAGGTCTACTTATTTATAAATAAACCTGGTTTTATCGTTGGTGCTATTTATTCTTGCTTGGGTTCTTCTACTTGAGCAAGCGCATCGGCTTTGGGTTCTTCATGAAGCACCCCAACGCCTGCAGTCACTGAATCACCACCTGCAATCATTTCGCTTGATTCGTGGTTATCACTGGCTGAAATCCCCTGTGGGGGAATGATATGGCTTACACCCCATTCACCCGATTGAGTCACAACTGATTTCTCTTCAGAAATCTTTGAGACTTCAATCGACCCTTTAAGTTCCACTGCTTTATATCCTTCTTTATCTTTCATATCGACAGGATCATAAGCATGTCCCTTAAAGGCATAGGTCACGAGCTCAGTATCTTTTCCTCGAGTAAAGGAGAAAGAAAAATCGCCTGATTTCGGATCAAAGTTCAGTTCACCATTGAACTGGATGTCTTTATTTTCCCCAAAAAAGAAATCGCGTCCGATGACAATTTTATTGCCATCTTTATCGAGTTCCTCTTTTCCATTTTCATCTAATTTATAGATGTCATGATCTTTAGATGTTTCAATCTTCAGATCACTAATGGAGTACTTTGAGGTTTTTTCATCCCAGTTAATCGCGAACCCAATTTTATTGATGCCGAGATCGATCATCTCACCTTGCATTTTGGTAATAGAAACAGAGTGATCATCAATCATTTTTTGAAGATCAGATTGCTCCTGTGTTTTGTCCTCAGGCAATACTGGGTCTTTTTCAGTCAAGACTTTCAGTTCTGTCTGTAAGGTAACCATTTGCTCGGCCAGAAGATCTTTCTTCGCCAAGGATTCATTTAATGTTGCCTTGTACGCATTTATTTTATCCTGGTCTGCAGTCGAGTATAAAAGACCATTGTCTCCAGAATAATTTCCGGAAACGAGGTCATAAGTTCTTGCACTTTCTACACTCCCTTTGCTGCCAGTACCGCATCCCATTAGGACAAATAAAGCGGCAATCAAGGCAAATACTGTGATTAAGCGTCGCATACGTTCCTCCTTCTTTTACGTTCTACATTGGGCTGAGACACCATGTCCCAGCCTGGACTAAAAGGAAAGCAAGTTTGGTGCCAATAATGGCCATATAAAATTATCGTGTGATTTCAATGGGATAATGATTATTTTGACTTTAGATCGAGTCCAAATGACTACTTATTTTTTAGACGAGTGACAATTTGCGTCACTTTAATTATTTTTGAAGTTTTTCAAGCTCTTCGGTAATGGATTTGATTTCTTCTTCTAAAGCGATCTTCTTCTGGGTCAACCCTGACATATTATTACCATTCCACCATCGCCAAATATCATGAAATTTTCCATTGTACTCATACTTGCCTTCTAATTTATCCGCCTCTATTTGTCTCAACTCCGTTAACTGTCCTTCGATCACTTGAAGTTCTTCAGTTTTCTTTTGGACTTGCGCCATCAAATCCTGCCGTTTCTGCTCAATATCTCCCTCATGGGACTTATCGAGAATACTCCCAATCGATCCAACTGGATTTTGAATCGCACCCGCAGCCTCTGTTTCTTTCTTCGGTGATTCTGACTT
>CAZDSE010000152.1:0-5381 GCA_964507905.1 uncultured bacterium
TCTCCTTTTCGGATGGTCCATTTGTGTTCGTCAAAGAATTCCAGATAGGGGATGGCCTGTTTTCGAGACACAGACATAAGATCTTTTGCATCGGACACCGTCATGGCATCGTGGGATTTAAAAAAGAAATTCACTTTGGATTTTATGTGTTCATACTGCTCATTTGTCATAAAATAGCCCTTCGGTAATCGAATAATTTTTTTTTGATCCAGAAGAGATTTCATTGAGGCATCAAATTCCAGAGGTTTTAGTTTCACCCGTGCCTGAACATCTTCTATATGGAGCAATACAGTTTCATTATTGCCTTTGAAATATTGAAGAACAACTTCTGACTTCTCTGTAAGATCTGAAATTTTTTCTTCATTGATTTGAATTCTTATTTTTTTCTTAAAAGGCAATGGATCAATAACCTCCCCGCCCCCCAAAGTTTGTCCGTGTCTTAAAACAAATTTGTCTCCCATTAACACACAAACGGGTTCTTTAAATTTTACACTATAAAGATCTGGCTCTTTAAATTTTCTAATATGGCAAAGAGCTTTAGAAGTCCCCGTATGAATGATGCACTCTTTGATATGGGGAGCACTAAACTCTTTTAGCTTTACGATAATTTTGGAAGTCAGGGAAAATGTCCCCGGTTTTGCAAGAATGCATCCACGCTCGAGTTCTTCTTTTTCAACGCCTCTTAAATTAAGAGCCACTCGACTCGGAGCAGAAACTTCTTGAACCACCTTTCCATATGTATGAATTTGTCTCACGCGAACTAATTTATTCAGTGGAACTACTTCCAACTCGTCTTCTTTGTGAATGATTCCTGTGAGTAGAGGTCCGGTCACAACAGTGCCAAATCCAGGTAAAGTAAACACGCGATCAATCGGTATTCTTAAAGACTGTTTTGTCCTATCCAGATAAGATGGGGTTTCAACAATTTCTTTAGAAATCTTAAAAATTTCTTGCTTTAATGTGTCCAATCCTGCACCCGTCATGGAAGAAACAGGAATGATCTTGGCATTGTCCAAAAAAGAATGACTGAAATGGTTCCGGATTTTAATTGTTAACACTCTCAGAGAAGTTAACTCGATCAAGTCACTTTTTGTAATAACACATATGCTATGTTGTATACCCAGCAGATTTAAAATCCGAAAATGCTCTTCTGTTTGGGGTTTAATGCCTTCATTGGCCGCGATGACAAATAAAACCAGATCTATCTGTGTGGCCCCCATGACCATGGTTTTGACCAAACTTTCATGTCCTGGAACATCTACTATCCCTAAGGTGAATTCTTCTGACAATTTAAGAGGTGCATAACCCAGTTCGATACTGATTCCTCGTTCTTTTTCTTCTTTCAAACGATCGGTATCGATGCCAGTTAGCGCTTTGACCAAGGCTGTTTTCCCATGATCCACATGGCCTGCCGTACCGATAATCAATGACTTCATGGTCTTGAATTAACAAAGATTGAAATGGACTTCAAATGCTCTTTGATTCGGAATCTTCCGCTATGCTACTCTAAATGAATGAAGATTGATCTTAAAAATCTCTCTGAGAAATATCAGATTCCTCAAGATCAAAAATACCAAATTCGATATGCAGATGGGGCATTGTCTGCCGCTTTGACATTGGATGAAATCGCCACATTGATATTGGACAGTAAACTCACTGGCCAAGAAGAAATATCAATTTATCCCAAAGAAGATTTTACAAGTATTTCCAAAGATCCATTTTTTTATGATCTTCTCTTATCTCTGCTCCATGAAGATCTTTCTGAAACCCAAAAAGAAGATGTCACTCGGGTCTTAACTCAAATCACTCTTGCCCCAACTCCAGAAATTCCAAAGGAGCCCGCTAAAAAGAAAAGAGGAGTCGCCCCATCACTCATTGTCCCAAAATCTATCCATGAAGAATCTGCATCTAAAAAAGAAGTAGAAAAAATATCTCTTCCCCCAAAGCCAAAGAAGAAAAGAAAAATTCATTTATTTTTGATGTTGCTGTTTGTTCTTTTAATTTCATCTGTGGTTCTGTGGCTAAACACTTCTCAAAAACCCATTCCTCCAAAAGTGGTTGGTCCAATTATTGAGTATGTCATGGTTGAGCTCCCTCCTGAAAACGCGTCTCAGATCGACATGATAAAATCCAAAACGTTATTTGATAAAGCTCAAGAACTTTCCTTTAAAGATACAATTCGTTCTTATAAGGAAGCCATCGACCATCTTCATCATGCATTGAAAGTCCATCCACAAGATGCAAACTCCCTCGCACTGCTTGCCAAAAACTATTTATATTTGTGGGAAATGTCGCATAAGGATGATGCGTATTTAACCGCAGTTCGGACATTGATCAACCGATCTCTGGGTTTGGATTCTCATCATGCCACTGCAAAAGAAGCCGTTGCACTTTGGCAGATGAGAAAAAAAGAATATCCAAAGGCATTGTTCACCATTTCAGAAGTCATAGAAAATCACCCATATCAGGGCGAATCTCATTTGATAGAGGGAGAAATTTTCTATGAAAATGGTCAATATGATTCGGCCATTTCATCATTGGAAAAAGCGCTTGAGACCAATCCGGCTTTGGCCAGATGTCATTACTTACTGGGAAAAACATATCTCAAGAAAAATAATCCCGAGAAAGCATATGAAATTTTTGGGATCGGACTGGATCTTCACCCAGAACATGCTTCCAGTCGCCTGGAACGTGCGCTAATCGAAATTCAAACATTAAATCAACTCCAAAAAGCCCAAGGAAATTTAAATATTGTTACTCAATTTCCATCGTTGATCACGCCATGGGAATTGGCAAAGGCTAACTATTACACCGGCTGGATTTATGAAGAAGACAAGCAAATTGATTTTGCGATCAAGGAATATAAAAAGGCCATGGACCTAGATCCTTCTAATGAGATTTATACATCTGCATATCAGAAGTTCGGATCACTGGCGTTAGAAGAAAAAGCAGATTTAAACATTAATGAAGAATCCCTGTACTTTGTAAACATCGGAAATAAGTACTTAGATGAAAATAGAATCGTAGATGCCATTGCTCAATACAAAGCAGCCATCCAAGTCGATCCTAAGAATTATTTGGCGCATTATCAGCTGGGATTGGTTTCAGAAAAACAAAAGAAATGGAAAGAGGCGCTTCAATTTTATACCCAATCCATTGAAGCCAAAGGAAACTATATCGATGGATATGCCGCGATAGCCAAAATCCATATTCGCTATTTTGATTATGCCAAAGCCATCCAGTTCATTGAGAAAGTAAAATCTCTCTCCCCAAAATCGTCTTCCATTTATTCCTTGTCCGGTTATTATTACGAACAAAAAGGGGAAATTGAAAAAGCCATATCAGAATATAAACGAGCTACAGATTTGGATTCTGACAATTTCGATGCCCACTTTCAATTGGCCCTTCTTTTTAGGAAACAGAGAGATTTTCAAAGATCCGAACGTCTATTTTTAAAAGCACTTAAAATTAAACCCGATGAACCGAAAATTCAAACGGAAGTCGCCACATTATATTTTGAACAGGGTTTAAAAGCCCAAGCCGTTGAGCATTTAAAAAAATTCACAAAGTCCTATCCTTTAAATACGACGTATTGGAACGGATTGGCAAAGCTCTACTATTTGGGAAATGATCATCAATTTGCAAAGGAAACGTATCTTAAATCTATCAGCTTGGATGATCAAAACACTGAAACCTTAGAAGGATTGGCCATCATTTATGATGCGCTTGAACAATATAAAGAAGCGCTCGATACATATAAGAGGATTCTTAAAATCGATCCTTCTCAAGCCAAGTGGTTTTTTGAGCGAGCCAAAATTCTCTATAAAACAGGCAGCCTGGAAAATAGTCTGACTGAGTTTAAATTGTCTTATCAAATCAATGAAAATTATCCTTTATCTCATTTTTATGCAGGTAGAATTTTAGTGGCTCTTGGAAAATTAGACTTGGCCCAGGATGAATTTAGAAAAGAGATAAAGATTAATCCACATCTTAAGGATCCCTATATGAGCTTGGGAAACTTAATGGCTCAAGAAGAAAAATATACTGAGGCGCAAGAAAACTACAAACGTTTTATCCAACTCGATCCTTCTAATTCCGATGCATATTTTAATCTTGGAAAAATCCATCAACTCCAAAACCGTTTTGAGACAGCCATAGAATTTTTTAAAACAGCGCTCGATAAAAATCCAGATCGAGGAGATGCCTATTTGCATTTGGGCCTCATTTATAAGCACCTGGATCGAAAGGCCGATGCCATAGAAGCTTTGGAAAATTATTTAAGGGTAAATCCAGCAGCGTCCAATGTTGATGAAGTGAAACGAACAATTGTAGAATTAAAGAAATTTTAGTAGGTTGATTGTCATATGTTAGATCTAAAATATGTTTGTGACCATTTGGAAGATGTTAAAACCAATTTAAATAGACGAGGCGACTATGGAAGCCTCCTTGAGCAAATCAATAACCAAAATCAAAAACGTAAAAAAATAATTCAAGAATCTGAAAAATTAAGAAGCCTTCAAAATAGTGTTTCTCAAGAAATATCCAAGCTCAAACAAGAAAAAAAAGACGCTACTGAAAAAATGGCCTCCATGAAGGAGGTTTCAAATCAAATTAAAAGTTTTGAACAAGACCTCTCTCAGATCGAAGAATCGCTTAATAAAATATTACTCAACATTCCCAATCTTTTGCATTCTTCTGTCCCGCAAGGAAAAGACGATGACGAAAATGTCGAGGTTCGAAAGTGGGGAAAAATTCCTTCGCTTGATTTTAAACCCAAAGACCACCTGGATTTGGGAGTCGCATTGGGCATCATTGATGTCGAACGGGCAGCTAAAATCTCTGGAAGCCGATTTGCAATTCTACAGGGTCTGGGGGCCAAGCTCGAAAGATCCCTTATTAATTTTATGCTCGACATCAATACAAAAGAAAGTGGATACAAAGAAATATTTCCACCGCTTCTGGTCAATAGCCAAACGATGACAGGAACCGGTCAGCTTCCTAAGTTTGCGGATGAAGCCTTTAAAATTGAAGGCATGGATTACTACTTAATTCCAACCGCCGAAGTTCCCCTTACCAATATTTATCGAGAAGAACTTCTATCCAAAGAACAGTTGCCCTTAAAATTTACGGCCTATACCCCTTGCTTTCGAAAAGAAGCCGGGTCCTATGGGAAAGATGTCAAGGGCTTGATCCGTCAGCATCAATTTAATAAAGTCGAAATTGTAAAAATTGTTGAGGACACGAAATCTTATGAAGAACTTGAAACACTCGTCAATGACGCAGAAAAGATTTTACAAAAGTTAGAACTTCCCTATCGGGTCGTCACCCTGTGTTCGGGCAGTGTTGGATTTTCCATGACCAAAACCTATGACATTGAAGTG
>CAZDSE010000153.1:0-5338 GCA_964507905.1 uncultured bacterium
TTCCCTGATCAGCGCCTCCATTCAATCCCAACAGATTACAGAACTTACTTCCTCATTTGCCTATGAGCCGGGTTTGGTGACCATCCAGGACTCTCGGATCTCAACCCCAATTTCAGACCTAACACTCACTGCTTCTTTTCGATTTTCTCGGCTATTTGATCTGCAATCTGGCACCCTCACCATTAATTCTATTCCTTTCCACGTATCACCCCAATTTTTAGGAGAAAGGGAAGTCTATTCTATAAAATCTGAGGGGATAGATCTCGCCAAAATATTTAATAAAAAAATAAAACTGACCGGGAATGGAATCTTTTCTTCCGAATTCTCTTTAGAAAAGACTTCCAGTCATATCACGGGGATTTTAAAGCTAGAAGATGTGGCATTGGACACGCTCTATTTCGGAAATACAGTCGTCTCACTAGAATATAAGAAAAACACATTATCTGCTGAGCTTCAATTTATTCATCCACACAAGGATTCGAGCGGAAAGCTCGTCGTATCTCTGGACACTGAAAAAAATATTTCGGGAAACGGCTCTTTGGAACTTAAAAACTTTTATTTGGGAACTGAATCCTTTGCCTTAATCCATTTCCCATTTACATTCAATGAGCACCGCTTTTCCGTCCCATCCTGGACGCTTCAAAAGAAGGTGGGTCAAATCTCTGGCTCCTTTTTGTTATCAGAAAAATCTCTGATTTCGACAAATTGGACTTCTCAAAATTTAACTTTGGAAGAGTTCGACACCGTTCCTTCATTTTTGAAGGGCGCAATCGAATTTAAGGGAAATATTGAGGGTTCATTGGCCAATCCCCAAGGATCACTTCATGTCAACATTCCACATACGTTTATAGAATCTCAAGATCTTGGCCCCACAAAGCTGGCCGGAATTTTAAAAACCGCTGCCACGCTTGAGATTTCTTCATCGGTCTTCGATGGGCTTGTTCGTCAAAAAGGAACTGTTGAACTTAAAAAGATGTTATACTCCTGTGAAGCATCATTCCAAAATCTAGACTTTGTCCCGTATTTTAAAGCCTATCACAAAAGAATTTTTGATTTTCATGGAAGTACCTCTGGCTCATTTAAGGCGACTGGTTCGTTGATTCCCTTTACGGTTGAAACTGGGCTTCTTGAAATTCCTTCTCTTACATTCGCCTCCGGACAGTTCACATATGGAAACAAAAATACGTTAAAATTAGATATGAACAATGGGAAGTGGAATCTACATCCCTTCGTCATTGAGGGGACAAACACACTTTTAACGCTTCAGGGAGAAAAAGACAAAAAGGATCATCTGAATCTTTCTTTGGAAGGACCCTTTAATTTTCATCTGCTACAACTCCTGTCACCAGATGTTGAAAAGAGCAATGGCGAAGGAAAGATTGCCGCTCGAATTGAAGGTGACAGAAAGCATCTTCTATTATTTGGGACAATGACCGTAAGCCATGGGGAGCTTAAAATCACTTGGCTCCCTCAAGTAATCGATGATCTGTCTTTGTCTATCGGTTTTAGTCAAAACAAAATATCCATCGACAAGTTTAAGGGCTCTGTCGGCGGTGGGAATATCGATGTTTTTGGAGCCATTACACTGATTGCAGAACAGGAAGATCCCAAATTGGATTTAACTACAAAAATGGATCATTGTTCTCTTCAATATCCGGGCTGGATTTCTTCTACCCTTTCTGGCGAATTACAACTTTCAGGAAATAAATCACCCTATCAATTGGAGGGTCATGTTTTGGTTCATGATGCTCTTTACAAAGAAAATCTAGACTGGCAATCCAAAATTTTTGCCTGGCAGAAGGAACGATATTTTCCCAAAACACAAGGGATTGCGACGCCCGAGTTTAATTTTAATATCTCCTTTGATATTCCTCGCAATTTTCTTGTACGCAATAATGTTGCAAAACTAGAAACGAAGGCTGCTTTAAAACTCGGTGGAACCGATCTTAGTCCTCATATATTGGGAAATGTCGATCTCATTTCTGGAACCACTTTTTTTAAGGGCAATGAATTCACCCTAACCTCAGCCCACGTACGATTTGATCACCCCTATGAAATTAATCCATCGTTTGTGATCCATGCGGAAAGTACCATTAAAAACAATCACATCTTTTTATCGATAGATGGGGATCTGTCCAAATATGCGGTACATCTGTCTTCAGATCCCGCCTTGGCAGAGGCCGACATCATTTCATTGCTTACATTCGGTGCCACTCGAAGCGAAGTTGAAAAACAGGGCGTTTTTGATGTTACTTCTCTGGAACTGGGTTCGCTTTTATTTGGAGGTGTGCAAGAAAAATTTCAGTCTTCTACACAAAAATCTCTGGGCATTACCTTTATGCTCTCTCCATCATATTCTGACACCAAACATGCCACCGTTCCTCGAATTTTTGTTGGCCGATCCATTGGGAAAAAAATTGACACCACTTTTAGCTCTACGTTGGATAAGACTGCTATTTTTACAGATAAAGAATTTAACATTAAATATAACATTAACCGCAATCTGTCTCTCCTGGGGCTCTGGGAAGATATTAGCGATGAAAAACTGGAAGATAATTCTAGCATTGGTTTGGACTTAAAGGCACAATTTGAGTTTCAATGAAATTACTATTTTCTATACTTCTATTTCTTTCTATCCTGCTTCCCTTGACAAGCATTGCCGAGCTCCAACAATATGATGGAATTAAAATCGAGAGTGTTTCGATCTCATCTCCCGAAGGAATCGACATTGCTGGCGTTGAAGCAAAAATTGAAGCCCTGAAAGGGCAATTGTTTTCTTCCAATAAAATGAATGCCCTGCTAAAAACTCTGTACCAAACCAACTTATTTCACAATATTCACATTCACGTGCTGACCACCCAAAAAGGCCGAGACAAAACATTAACACTGTCCTTCGTGATCGAATTAAAAAAACGAATCACTGAAATCACATTCTCTGGAAACTCCCTCTATTCAGAAAGTTTTTTAAGAAAGACGATCGCCCTTAAAACGGGCACACGATTTTCAGTTCAAGATGTGGAAACCAATCGTCGGCTATTACAAAACCTATATGAAGAAAATGGTTTTTTTCAAACCAAGATTCAAGTTCGATTTTCATCTGCATCTGTGCCACATGAAATAACAATATTATTTGAACTTGAAGAGGGGGCTCCCTGTACCATTCAAGAAATTAGCATTGAATCCATTGGGAAACCAAAATCAAAATCCATCAAGAGCCTACTGTCGTTAGAGGAAGGGGACACTTATCGGCCCGCCGACTTAAAAGACGAAATTCAAAACTTAAAAAAATACTTCTTTAAAAAACGGTATCTATCGGCTGTTTTCTATGCCGAAAACATCGTTTTTAATGCCGACAAAAGCCACGTTAGAATTTTTCTTAAAGTACGCCCTGGACCGCAGTATTTTTTTGAATTTACCGGTCTCCATGAGTTTTCCGAATATGAACTCCTTTCTCCTTTTCTATATAGTGAAGACCGCGGATATACCACGTCTATAGAAGAAATTTTAAATCATATTTTAGATTCCTACCACCAAGAAGGGTATCAACACGCTGAGGTTGGTTTTAAGTCCTCATTAGATGAGAATGAAAATAAAAAACATATCCTGTTTTACATTACGGAAAACTTCCCCGTAAAAATCTCTGGCTTTGTCGTTCATGGCAATAAACAGTTTGACGAAGAATATTATCAGTCGCTCATTTATCGCCTGGCCTCCCCATCGGTGAGGAGAAAAATGTATAACCCCACCGATATAGATGTCTTGCCTCGCTTAATTTCCGATCATTTAAAAACCGTTGGATTTCTCTTTCCAAAAATTTCTCTTCAAAATTTAAATTGGGATGCAGATAGGCGTCATGTAATGCCTGAATTTTTTATCGAAGAAGGTCCCCGAACCTTGGTCAAGAAAGTAACGGTTTCGGGTAACCATTTTTTCTCAAATGATGAGATTTTAAAAGTCCTGGATGTCTCTTTGGATCAACCGCTGGACTTAACTACAATCGATTCTGATCTCAATCGTTTGATCGATCATTACAGAGAAAATGGATATCTCATGTGTAAGATTGAAAACGCTGGTACAGATCGATTGGTTTTTTACTCTCCTGATTTGACCAAAGCCACGTTAGATATTCGTATCATCGAAGGACCCCAAATTAAAATTGGCGATATTATTTTTAGAGGTTCGGTCAGAACCCGAACCCGTGTCATGGAACGCGAATTAACCTTTGACAAGGGCGACCCCTGGAATCCACAGGAAATCGACCAAACGGAAAATCATCTCCTAAAACTTGGGTTGTTTAGCAGCGTTACCATTCATCCCCTTCAAAAAGAATTTGGACCTGGAGAAAATGACATTGTGGTTGATGTTACCGAACGAATGCCAGGATTAACCGAGCTCGGCGGTGGATTTAAAACAGATGATGGATTCCACGCATTCTCTGGAATTGCATACCGAAATATCGGCGGATGGAATCGTGCGGCTTCTCTGCGAGGTGAAGCAAACCGAAAGATCAGAACATATCGCTTTTTGGAACGAGAGATCGAGCTTGCATTTTCTGAACCTTATCTTTTTACAATTCCATTTATCGCTCGTTTAAACGTAACCCACAAAAAAGAATCTTCTTTGCCATTTGATGAAAAATCATGGGGAGGGACTTTCTCGTTGGATAAATCTTTGTGGGATTTTTTAAAAGTTGGGTTTCAATATTCTCTCGAATATAGAGATATTTTTCGGGCCATTGACTTAAGAGATGTTCAAGACAAAGTCATTACCTCTTTTGGCCCCTCATTATTCTTTGACTTTCGGGATGATCCCTTTAATCCCAAAAATGGATCCTCCCATACACTTTCTAATTTGTGGTTTTTACCCGAACTGGGAGGAGATGAAGAGGTCAGCCTCAGTCGCTCCTTGGCGTCATCCACTTGGTATTATTCGCCTTGGTCATGGCTTACCCTGGCCAGTTCTGTCAGAGGGGGGTATGCCAAATCGTTTTCTTCCACATTTCCCATTCCCGTCGACAAAAGATTTTATCTGGGGGGGCGTTCTTCCATTCGCGGATTTCGAGAAGATATCATTGGGTCAGACACCAAGAATAAGCAGATATTTGAGACATCTTATATCAATTATAAAACCGAACTTCAGTTTTTCTTTTTATCCGACATTGGGATTGCTGGATTTTTTGATGGTGGAAACGTATTTTTTGATAGCCCCATTACTGGGAATAGATTTCGTCATTCAATCGGACCTGGCATTCGATATCAAACACCGATCGGCCCTTTGAGCATAGACTATGGCTTTATTCTGGCCCGAAACAGAGCGGCGGGAGAGCCACAAGGAAGCT
>CAZDSE010000154.1:0-4822 GCA_964507905.1 uncultured bacterium
GGCATTTATGCTTCATTATAACTTCCCGCCTTTTTCTACAGGAGAAGTTGGATTTTTAAGAGGCCCAGGCAGAAGAGAAATTGGGCATGGTGCGTTGGCTGAAAGAGCATTGGAAAGTGTGCTGCCTTCAGAGGAGAAGTTTCCCTATACCATTCGAGTGGTATCCGAAATATTAGAATCGAATGGATCGTCTTCGATGGCTTCTGTGTGCGGGGGAACATTGGCGCTCATGGATGCGGGAGTGCCGATCGCGGCACCCGTGGCTGGGATTGCCATGGGGCTTATTAAAGAAGGAAAAGATGTTGCGATTCTCTCCGATATTTTGGGAGATGAAGACGGATTTGGAGATATGGATTTTAAAGTGGCGGGAACCAAAACTGGGTCACTGCGCTTCAGATGGATATCAAAATTGACGGTGTCGATGAGGCCATTTTAAAGCGAGCTTTGGAACAAGCCAAAGAAGGACGACTATTTATTTTGGGAAAAATGAAAGAAGCCTTATCGGAAAGTCGAAAAGATGTGGCTCCTCATGCGCCCAGAATTCATCAAATGACCGTTCCCAAAGATAAAATTCGAGATGTCATTGGAACGGGTGGAAAAAATATACGTGGAATTATTGAAGCCACCGGAGCCAAAATTGATATCAATGACGATGGCGTTGTAAATATAGCTTCGGCAAATGGGGAAGCACTTCAGAAAGCCATTAAAATGGTGACCGATATCGTGACAGATCCTGAAGTTGGAAAAATATACAAAGGAAAAATCACTCGCATTGTGGATTTTGGGGCGTTTGTTGAAATTCTTCCCAATCGAGAAGGATTGCTCCATATCTCAGAAATTGATTTAAAAAGAATTAATAATGTGACGGATGTTTTGCAAGAAGGAGAAGAAATTGAAGTAAAACTTCTTGAACTGGACCGTCAAGGAAAAATGAGACTCAGTCGTAAGGTATTGCTTGAAGGATATCAACCGCCATCAGAAGAAGTCGGGGTGGAAGAGATCATGATCCCCGATCTAGAGGTCCGAGATCCAGCCGCGGACCGCACCGAAGATAGGTGGATCGTCAGACCATTAAAATCAGTCGTGTTTCTTCCAATAAAAACAATATAGTATTGCCCAGACAAATGAGCGTCGGAGCTGCCGGATATGATCTGATGGCTCACACCGATAAAGCGATTGTCATCCAACCATTGGAATATCAATTGATCCCCACAGGGATTGCCATATCCCTTCCTCCTTCCGTCGAAGCGCAAGTGAGGCCCAGAAGTGGATTGGCATTAAAGCATGGCCTTACACTTTTAAATTCTCCGGGTACAATTGACTCAGATTATCGCGGTGAAATCAAAGTCATTATGATTAATTTTGGAAAAAATCCATTTACGGTTCGAAATGGCGATCGCATTGCGCAACTTGTATTTCAAAAAGTGCTTCCCATTGAATGGAATGAAGTAGAAATTCTCGATGACACGCTGCGGGGTGATGGTGGCTTTGGACATACAGGAGTTGAAACAAAATATAACAGATTACCCAAATGAAGCATTCTCAAATACCAAATTTGGTTACGGTTGCTCGGTTTGTCATGATTCCTCTCGTCATCTTATTGCTCCTGGATCAGGATCCATGGATGGGAATTTTGGTTGCAGTCATTATGAGCCTAGCGGGATTGAGTGATTTTTTAGATGGTTATTTGGCCAGACTTTGGAAATCAGAATCTGCAACTGGAAAATTTTTGGATCCATTGGCAGATAAGCTTCTCGTGACCTCGGCTTTGATTATGCTGGTGGGTCTGGAACGCGTGCATCCCATTTTAATTGTGATCATCATATGCCGAGAGATTCTTATTAATGGACTTCGCGCGGTGGCATCTTCTCAGGGGTTGGTAATTGCTGCAAAAACCGCAGCCAAATATAAAACCACATTTCAGATGATGGCCATTGGGGCATTGGCCATTCATGGAGAATATCTTTCAATTGATTTTCATGTTTTGGGGCTCATTTTTATATATCTTTCTCTCGGATTCTCGCTCTATTCGGCTATTGAATATATTTACTTGTTTTACGACGCAGCAGTTACGAAGGGGCATGTGTCATAGAAAGTCGTTGAAAATGTCACTTAACCTGAATATAACTTCTAAGATCACGTCGATTTCTTTGCGGGCATAGCTCAGTTGGTAGAGCGTCTCCTTGCCAAGGAGAAGGTCGCCGGTTCGAATCCGGTTGCCCGCTTATCTAAAATAATTTTCTTGACAGTTTGCGATCAATTAGTAAAACTATCAATAGTATTCAGTAGTTACATGAGTTTCGGTGCTTTTCACAATTTTTAGGAAGGGGCGGACATGAATAAATCACAGTTGGTGGAAAAAATTTCAGAAAAAGCAAACATTACAAAAAAGAAAGCTGAAACGGTGGTCGATATTGTGTTTGATTCCATGACCCAAGCGCTCCTCAACAATGACCGAATTGAAATCCGGGGATTCGGAAGTTTTGTGAATAAACAATATAAAAGTTATAAAGGGAGAAATCCCAGAACCGGTAGTTCCATTGAAGTTCCTCCAAAGAGATTGCCATTCTTTAAAGTTGGAAAAGAGCTAAAAGAATTGGTTGATGAGAAGACAGAATCTGCTTAGTTCGTTTGAATGGTTTTTAAACTGAATTGTCTATTGGTTAACCAAAAAAGAATCATCAAGTATCCAATCACGGGCAAACAATAAAACTGATAAAATCCCAAAAAGGGTGGAAAGTGTAAATAATCAAAGAGTTGCTCTAATTTAGAGATGGGGAAAAATACAGACAGCATGAAAAAAGAGGCGATGTAGAGCATCACTGGCAGTGATTTAAGAGTCTGTTGAGAATAACTTTTTGCCAAATCATACAAAAAAATAGAAGCAGGAATGATTGCAAACATCACGTAATAGGGATGGGTTCGAAATGGCCATGAAATCATTAAAATAAATAAAATTCCAAATTCAAAAAAAGTAACGGGATTTTTGGAAAAGAATAAAAAGAAAATCCCATAAAAAATCGCGATGAGAGATAATACGACCAGATTGACCTTCCTTGCGAATTGGGGATCTTTCACATAGCCAAAATGGTAGCTTTCTCGAACAGAGGGTGTGGGCTGAGTTGATAAGAGTCGATATACAAAACAGGACACGGATTGACATTCATAGTTTGTGGATTTTATGGGATTAGTCGCATGTGTTTTCAATACGCCCAAGGTGACATTGTTTTTCCATTTGAGAGTATATTGTGCTGCAACTCCAATGCCGATGATTGTTAATAATGTGATTAAACAAAGTTTAAATTTCTTCTTGATCAGGAAGTAAGGGACAAAGCACAAGGGCAAGAACTTGGTCATAATGGCCAAGCCCAAGGTGAATCCAGATAACTTCTCTTTGTGTTTTAAATATAAATAAACAGATAGGCTCATTAAAAATAGCTCTAAATTTTCAATGACGCGAGAGGACAATCCCTCATAAAGAGGAAAGAAATTAAACCACAATGCAACATAGGCGACAAAAATCCAATAGGAATGCAGTTTCTTTTCAAGAAACAAGAGCTTGTACCAAATGAACATGCTCGCCAATATGAAAATGTGACATAAAATAAGCCAGATATGGGATGCTACCTTAAATGAATCTAAATATAGAAGAGGGAAAAGAAGGAAATGCATCACGGGGCCGTAAGCCCACGGGATATACTCCGGACGTGTTTCATCAGGCGCCATCCACTGAACCACCAGTTTGTTTTGAGAAATTATTTCCGGATTAATTTTCCATGCCCAAAAGGTGGGCCATGATGCTCCGAATTCTCCGCTCGCAGGATCCCGCTGAAACGCAAACTTAATTCCCGTTTGAAAATAGTGGACGCAGGAGTATAGAAGAATTAGTGTTGCAAATAGCAAAAGAACTTTGCGTTTCATCGAATGAATCCTATTCAATGGGGTTTGGGATGTCAATGAATTCGACGTTGACAGCTTTTAAAAAATATTGGCTTATACAATAAATCTATGAAGAAGATCTCTATCGTTATTCCTGTTTACAATGAGGGAGAAAATATTCAATCGATCTATGATGCCGTCCGTGAAGTAGATAGAAAATATTTACATGAAAAGTATGAGATCGAAATGATTTTCTCTGATAATCACAGTACGGATAATGGTTTTCAATTGATCTCTGCTATACATGCGAAGGACCGGAGAGTTCGAGGGATTCAATTGAGTAGAAATTTTGGATATCAAGCGAATATTTTAACTGGCTATCTGAATGCAACTGGAGATGCGGTCATTCAACTTGATTGTGATGGGCAAGATCCGCCATCGCTTATCGTTAAATTCATCGAGGCGTGGGAGAAAGGATATGAGGTCGTCTACGGGATCCGACAGCAAAGAAAGGAATCGTGGATCATTTCAATACAGCGGCTCTTTTTCTATAGACTGCTTAAAAGAATTTCTCCTCTTGAAATTCCGGTCGATGCGGGAGATTTTAGGTTGCTGGATCGGAAAGTCATCAATGTGATTCGGGATTTCCGAGAGTCTAACCCTTATATTCGAGGGTTGATTAGTTACATTGGATTTAAACAATTGGGAATTCCCTATGAACGAATGAAAAGAAAGGACGGAGCTTCTAAGTTTTCTTGGTTTGATCTTCTGAGGCTTGGATGGGACGGAATTGCATCATTTTCAGTTGCGCCTTTAAGACTAAGTATTTATTTTGGTTTTTTTTGTGCAGGTTTATCTTTAATGGGGCTCTGTTATCATTTTTATTTATACCTCATTCATCAGGCAGCGCCTCCTGGGTTTTATACATTGGTTACGGTAACTT
>CAZDSE010000154.1:4832-5336 GCA_964507905.1 uncultured bacterium
ACAGCCGGTGTTCAGCTTATTTGTATCGGATTTTTGGGTGAATATATTTCGAGAATATTTGAAAATGTAAAAATGCGTCCACGGTCTATCGTGAAAAGATCCATAGGATTTGACGAACCGCCCAGGGGGGCTTAGCGTTCAAAGAGATGGAAAAGCCCTTCTTCAAGACTCGTAAGTTCAGTTTTTTTATCAAACGACTTATTTATAAATACTTTTGATGCGACATCATGAATGTCTTGAACCGTATAAGGACCATCACCTCGGAGATTAATTACATCTGTTGGAAATGGGGTGTCGGTTTTCAAATAATGATATACAAGTTTTGGGATGTCATCTTTCCACACGACATTCATTGTATGTTCTGGATGAAGAAGGGGGACTTGTAATTGATTTTTTATTGCATAAATAATGAGTGGAAATAATCGGTCGGCTGGTTCTCCAAATCCATATATGTGGTGAAGACGAATACTTAAGATTCTTTCACGAATTTTCAGAGGTTGTGAT
>CAZDSE010000155.1:0-5335 GCA_964507905.1 uncultured bacterium
CACGCCTCCTGTTGTTGATCCGATGCCAGATCAGACAGCCGTTCAAGTTGTAAATCCTTACCCTAATCAGTGTCCTTTGGCTGCGTCTGCATCTCAGCTCATTGAATTTTACAATGGTCCTTTTCGTGATCCAGCTCAGGCCAGTGATACACATTATATAAGAGTTAATAGTGATTCCTGTACGATCAAGAGTGCTTCTTGGGAAGCTCATTATGTAAGACCTGAAGATTCGACAAATCAAGTTCAGTCATCAGAAATTTCTGGAGATAATAAAGAAGCCTCGGTGGTTGTCTCTATTCATTATCCTCCTTTGCATAGAACAGATGATTACCTTTTAACATTGACCATCACATTAGAAAATCAAGCTTTGGGGTGGATCTCCCCTCAATCTCAGTATCCTTTAGATATTAATGTAGAACGTTAAATATAAAGATGGTGGACGTAACTGAGAAGTGGGCCACATCATTTTGTTGGCCTGATTTATTTTTTGACAAAGATTGTCATTTTTTATCATAAAAACACATGTGATATTAAATAGTTGGGCGGATTTGTTTTTGGATCACATTTGATTTATTCAGATTGCAGAGTACAATTAAATCTATGAGTAATTGAAGTAGTACGTTTGCGACTGAGGAGGGGGAAAGGATGTATTTTTTAAAAACAGTTTGTATTTTTGGGATCAGTCTGTGGTTTATTCAAAATGGATTTGCACAATCCAAATCCTATGAAGATCGGCTGTCCCAAATTGGAGTCGAGGAAAGTAATCGAAGTTTGGGGACCATGTCAGGGCGTGATAAAGGAGAAATGAGACAAAAAGATTTGATTCATGCGTACACATATTTTTCAGGAGCAGAGACCAAAGCTCAAGAAGTCAAGGCTGAATCCAAGGCCGAGCCCAAGCGAGAAACATTTGAGGGATCATACGTCGAGTTTCGAACCGAGCATAAAATTCCAAATTACATTGGAGATGATCAGGCCAAGCAAGCCTTAAAGAAAACCAAAGATGATTCAATGAAATTAGAGGTTGTGAAAATTGTTGAAGCCGAAAAAATATTACATGACGCGTTTCAAACATATCATACCGAAAAAGCCAAAACAGAATTGGAAGGAACACTGCTCACTGCCATTGGAAATAAAAAAGATTTGGGAGTGGCCGAGTATCAGAAGGAAATGAATAGTCGAATGGATGTGGTGGGAGAAAAAACCGCCGGTATTTTAAGTACATCGATTCAAAAATTATCAAGTGCGAAATTAATTGAGGAGCGCGAACCCAAAGGAGAGCTTTATATGAGCTCGGGTGGTCGGGTTTTTCCCAAACTTGAAATTGATGAAGACAAGGACTTCCTCAATTTGCGAGGGCATGTCATGGAGAGGGTTCAAAAAGATCTCATGGTCTCTATGGCGGGCGCCATCAATAATTTTTATCACACTGAACAAAAGGAAACCTCTAAAGCTGAGATTGAAAAAAAAGAACAACTGATGGCGTTTGTTCGCGTGGAGGACAAAGAAAATCGGCACCAAGATATGAAGCAAGAAAGAATGGAAGCCATCAAAGGATGGATCGAATCTGCCAAGGCAGCTCCTGTGCACATGGTTGGGGAACGGATATCACTTGACCCAAAAACCATTTTGGAGCTTCAAGGACAAATCGGCATTTTGCGAGAGCAACGTTCATCACCTCTTGAACTCAATAAACTGTATCGAACCTTGGAACGATCCGGTGTGATTGATCCCAAAAAAGAGACATTATTTCGGCCAGGGGTGGATCCTGGTACGCTCTCAACTGAAGAGAGGATGCAATTTTTTGTTGATATGGATTCGTGGGAAAATTCAAGAACCAAAGCGGCCGCTGCTGGACACTCTGTGATGAGGTTTGGAGGGGTCAGTGATCCAGATCGTGCGAAGAAAACAACGGAGCTAAACCAAAAATACTTAAAAGATGAAGCCCAGGGCATTCAAAGTGGATCTGATTCATTTAGACCGGGAGTTGACCCAAATCAGCTGCCGGCTGCTGAGAGAGACAGCTTCTTTAAAGAGATGAAAGCTTGGGATACAAGCCATGGACGATCTTGGAGTAGTTCAGGCGATCAGAACAGTCATGGCTATCAAGGCAGCAGAGGTGGTGCAGATTCATTTAGATCTTCGTCCGATCCTTCACAGGCGGCGAGTTTAAATCAGCTGTATAAGACACAAGAGTCATCTGGGCAAAGAAGTTATACGGATTCATTTAGACCCGGTGTGGATCCTGGACGACTGTCAGAGGCTGAACAGAAAGTATTTTTTCAAGAAATGCGGTCTTGGGAGAGCTCCGTGGGAAGAGATTCCCAATATCCGACTTCTTCAAATGGGAGTGGATCTCCTCCCAGTTCGTGTAGCGGCTGCTGTTCAAGCAGCTGCCAATAATATATTTCTTGAAGATAATTCTTGCGCAACATTTCATGATTCACTTAGACTCATCCTATGGTTGAAACCGTGTGGGCATGGATTTTATTTAATTTATTTATTTTTTCTCTTCTTGTTTTGGATCTCGGTGTATTTCATCGCAAAGCCCATGTGATTCAAGTGAAAGAAGCGCTCATATGGAGTGGGGTGTGGATCTCCATTGCTCTTTTGTTTAATCTGGGGATTTTTTTTTATAAAGGGCCGGATCTGGCACTTCAGTTTTTGACAGGCTACCTCCTCGAAGAATCCTTGAGTATCGATAACCTATTTATTTTTATTCAAATTTTTTCATATTTTCGTGTGGAACCAAAATATCAGCATACGGTTTTATTTTGGGGGATTGTGGGAGTCGTTGTCATGCGGGCCATATTTATATTTGGTGGCGTGGCCCTGATTCATTATTTTGAATGGATCATTTATGTCTTTGGGACGATTTTAATATTAACCGGCATCAAAATGGCACGTGGGGGGGATAAGGAAATTCAACCCGAACGAAATCCCATTATTCGTTTATTTCGGAAATTCATTCCCGTGGTATCTCAATATGAAGATGCCAAGTTTATTGTGAAGCGAGATGCGAAGGTTTATGCAACCCCATTGCTGGTTGTTTTGTTGGTCATTGAAATGACGGATCTGGTATTTGCCATTGATTCGATTCCTGCTGTCTTGGCCATTTCCAAAAATTCTTTCATTGTATATAGCTCCAATTTATTTGCCGTGCTGGGCCTTCGTTCGCTCTATTTTGCATTGGCGGGAATCATGCCCATGTTTTATTACTTGAGATACGGTTTATCGGTTATCCTGGTTTTTATAGGGATCAAAATGCTTTCGGAGCATTTCATTCATGTCCCCATTGGGTTGGCCTTGGGATTTATCGTTGTGATTTTATTCTTTTCGATATTGGCGTCGGCTGTCCGCTCTCAAGTGCTCATCAAAAAAGCCAATAAAGAATAAATCTTAACTTCCATGTTTGCCAAATGAAAAAATTGTAAAGTTCTTAAACATTCTGTCTAAAAGATCTCCACTTTTATCTGCAGCGTAACTGCTTAATTCGTTGAAATTATTGCATTATTTGCATTCCCATTTTTGGCATTCGTTTTGCATTCATTTTTAGTCGAGCAATTAAAGGGGGGAATTGAAAATGCAAAATAAAATTAATGGTAAATTTAAACTGGCATCAAAAGTTTTCTTAATGATGGGGATCATGATTTTGGGAACGGGTCGATTTGGATATAGTGATTCCACAGACGTTCGAGAAATTTTGGGATCTTTTCAAGAATTATCAGAGTTGAACGCGTCTGAATTTCGAAAAAGTAAGCTGTCCTTCATCCCGAAAAATACTGACGTGTCATTGGAAGATATGGCCAAAGATTTTAGTGGAGCTGAAGATGCGGATTTGGTCGATCCATTTTTACAGGAAGGCAAATTTAAGCTTTCGATCATGGATGAACACGGGGCCGAATTCAAACGTTACACGTTTCTTGTGAACTCGGATTGGGTTACCAAAGATACCAAAGATCTTATGCGGAGGCATAAGGTCAAATATCATGCTGTCTCTTCTGCCGAAGAAGATTTCGAAGTAACTGCGGATATCTATATGGTGAAGATCAAATTTAGCAAGCCAAACGAGGAAAAGGGGAAGGTGTGTGATTATTTAAAAGTGGTTTCTTTGGTTGTTCTTAAAGAAGTGAACTTTGGGAATTTGGCGGCTCCAGCCAGAATTGTCGGAAAATTTAAAAGTGGAAATGATGATGAATTTGAACTTTCATGTGAGTAAATGGGTGGGTCGTTTTTTTCTGATATCGATATTGGTTTCGGTCAGTTCGCAATCATATGCCGTAGGCGATCTCTGGCTGGATTCCAATTTGAATCAAATACCGGCCGAATCAAGAGCCAAAGCACATCTTTATTGGAATGAAGATGAGGAAAATAGAGACAAGTCAGCGCCCATTTATCTTCAATTGCAGGTCCGGGTCGGACGGAAGGGACCTCATGAAACCTTTCGGTTTGGTACCACACGAGCCAATGTTCAAGAATCACAAGTGGGACCTGAATCCTATGTCAGAACGACTTTGGAACCTTTAAAGTTTGAGGGTGGCCAGACCCCTTTTAAGATCATGATCATTCGATCCGAAAGAAATTTTATTCAGCGAGGCCTTTCAACCAATAATCACTATCGGTCCATTGTTCAGAAAGTCATTTTATTTAGAGATAACGAGTCCCAAGCGTCCGTCCCATTTGGCGAGTTGAGAGAAGAATATATAGAGCTTCTCTTTCGTGAGGATTTGGTTAACCTACACAATCGAAAACCCACTGACCAGCCTTGGCGCCGTGGGGATGGCCTTCCCTATCGCAGAACAGCAGAAGACCGTTACCGGTAGTATTCAAGACTTTACAGTTCATTTCTTATTTGCTAAAAGATATCAAAGTTTGATATGAGTTTTCATTCGTTATGGAAACTGTTTTAGAAAGAGAGGAAGAGCATGGTTGTTATTAGATTGTCACGATTTGGTACAAACAAAAGACCGTTTTATCGATTGGTCGTTTTGGATAAAAACAAACCTCGTGATGGCAGTCACTTGGAGCAAGTAGGACATTTCGAGCCCTTAAAAAAAGAAAAGAATTTTACTTTAAAATGGGATCGGATACAGTATTGGTTAAAGCAAGGTGCACAGCCTTCTGATACCGTTCGGAAATTGATTAAAGTACAGGAAAAAGGGGGAGCAAACACATGAGACAGCTCATTGAAGACATTGCAAAAGCGCTGGTGGATATTCCAGAAGAAGTGAAAGTGGATGAAGTTGTGGGCGAGCAAACGACTGTGATTGAGCTTAAAGTTGCAAAATCGGATTTGGGCAAAGTCATTGGCAAGCAAGGCCGCACGGCCCAAGCC
>CAZDSE010000156.1:0-595 GCA_964507905.1 uncultured bacterium
TTGGAGATAAAGACCGATTATTTTTTTTTAACCCTTTTACCCATTGAAGAACTGTCGTTTTTAACCCACTAAAACTAAATTTGATATCTTGGGTTTTAAATCCTCTGGGAAAAATAATTGCAGATGCTTTTCCATGCTTGGCCAATTCATCAATCTTTCGTCCTCCGGGATAGCCCAGTCCCAAAAGTTTCGCGACTTTGTCAAACGCTTCTCCCGCAGCATCATCATGCGTCGCTCCCATTACCGTATATTGCCCAACCCCGCAAACATCATAGAGTGCCGTATGTCCCCCTGAAACCAAAAGCCCAATAAACGGATATTCCACCCGATGTTCTAAAAAAATCGCATGAAGATGCGCTTCCAAATGATCCACCCCACAAAATGGAAGTTGCTTTGCATACGCCAATCCCTTCGCATATGAAAGTCCCACCAATAATGAACCCATTAATCCTGGGCGAGATGTGACCGCAACACCATTCACATCATCTAAGGAAAGACCGGCCCTTTCTAAAGTCTCCGTCACAATGTCATGGATTTTTTCAATATGCGCTCTGGACGCCAGCTCCGGCACCACGCCCCCATGCGGCGCATGCAC
>CAZDSE010000156.1:605-5327 GCA_964507905.1 uncultured bacterium
CCCATCTTCCACAATCGCCGCCGACGTCTCATCACACGATGTTTCAATGCCCAAGATATTCATACGGAGGCTGTATTACCGCAAAACCATGGGTAAGGCAATTTAGAGATAGGAATAACGTTTCAAAACACCCCGCGCTGGCACTGGAAAGGAGGTTGGGTGCCGGATTCGCCCTTCACATGCCGGTCTTTGGCAAAATTAAATTTCGGGGATTGGGAGGGGGTATGACATTGGAGACATGTTTTTTCTTCTACCTTTTTTGGAAATAATTTGGATTCGGAAAAATGTGGAACAGATTTTCCGTCGTCATTAAATAATCCTCTGGGAGAGTGACAGTTTTCACATTGAACGCCCATAAAATCTTTTTTTAGATGCTCTTTTTCCATTTCTTTCATGTATCGGTCTCTCAACCATTGATCAAACTCAGGATGATCTCTTAAATCAATCATCATCCCTTGAAAATTCTTGGCCTTGATGGCATTGGCCACTTCCTTGTCTTTGGATAGAGTATTTTTTAACGAACCGGGCAAATCTTTTTCGTCTATCTGGGCCAATTTCTTTAAAAAATCTTCCAGAGATTTTTTGGTGCCATCTTCAAGTTCAAATGGTTGAGTTGCACTTTTAAATCCCCCTTCTTGTCGAAATCCCACCGAATGACATTGGACACATTCAGGATTTAAATGCTGATTTCGTAAATATAATGGCAATATGGCCGAAGCATGTTTTGAGGTTTTCCAAACAGTGTGCTGGGCCTCATGACAGGTTTGACATTTCCGGTAGGTCGCCACTTCAATTCGTTTGCCGTGTACGGGAGTTGCTTCCACTTCTTCCTTGGCTTCCTCTTCAGAAAATACCTTCTGCAGTTCCGCTTTAAGCGTTTGAACTCTGTGAAATACAATGGCATCTCCATCCCCAAATGATGCATCCAGCGGGATCAGTTGATGAGAGGCACCTGCTTTTGTGAGAAACACATGCCCGACATATTTTCCCTCATCCCCAGCCTGTACGATGCTGATTTCATTGATCTTGAGTGGCGTTTCGATCAAGCTACTATCATGCCCGCCAATCATTAAAGATATCCCCGGCACTTTGGCTGCGAAATCCTTGTCCTTTGATAGACCTTGATGTGTTAAGGCAATAATGAAATCAGCATTGTGCTTAAGTTTCGCCACCATTTCTCGGGCAACATCCATTTCATTCAAAAGCTTATAAGGAGCTGGTACAGGCAGACTTGAATCCATCACCGAAAAAATTCCAATTCGAACCCCATTTCTCTTTAGAATCACAGATGGAGTGAATAATGGTTTATTTGAAGCGTCCACTATATTGGCACATAAAAAATGAAACTTTGCTTTTTTCTCTAATGCTTTAAGGTTTTCTACACCCAATGCAAAATCGATTTCTCCCAACCCCATCGCATCCATCCCCATGTCATTTAATTCGTCGACTAAAAAATTGGCCGTCATTTGCCATGATTTTTCAAGATTTCCGGGTGCCACAGGTCGTTCAAAAAAAAGATCCCCACTGTCCACAATGAGATAAGGAGCTTTTTCACGTTTGATTTTTTCAATATAGGATTTTTTCCTGGCCAGACCGCCAAGTGGACGGTGAATTCACCCACACGGCTCTGTTCGCCCCAGCACATTTGACGTATAGAGAATGGAAAGCTTTTTTTCTTTATGAAAAAATGTGCAGGACGTTCCAATCAATGCAGACAGGATAAGAGATATAATCCATTTCATGCTTATTTAATTTTATCCAGCTCGATCTTTGCTTTCCTGGCAAAGGCAGATTCCGGATATGTATTTACCAGTTCAGTAAAAAATAATTTGGCATCTGTCGTTTTTCCAAGTTCACCAAAACTAAGTCCTTGCTTATATAAAGAATCAGGAATTCTCGGTCCTTTGGGAAATTTTTCTTTGTACTCTTCATAACTCAATATGGCATTTTGATAATCTTTTTTGTGGTAATATGATTCGGCCAAATAAAATCTGGCCTCATGAACGGATTTTCCTCCGGGGAAATTTTTCACATACCGATTAAATAATGTAATGGCACTGCCGTACTCTCCCCCTTTAAACCGCTTCATCCCATTGGCATAATCCAATCGAACATCGGGTTGATCAGATTCAGCCTTCTTGGCCTTTGCGGCGGTCATTTCTTCAAGTTTCGTCTCCAGTTCCGTAATCTTTGTTTCCAATTCTTGAATTTTTTTATCATAGTCGGCTGTAAATTGATCGACGCGCTGACCATTTTTATCGCTATCCCCTTTTAATGTCTTTACATCATGACTCGCCTCTTCAAGTTTCCCACTTAATATCTGCACTTCAGTTTTTATTTCATCGATCTGAACATTGGTATCGGCCTTTTCCGCTTTGGTTTGCTTCAGTTTTTCCAGATCTTCTTGTAATTTCTGTACGGCTTCGACTCGTTTTGTTCTGGGACTGGACGTACAAGCACACATCAAACATAACATAATCCCCAAATATGCAAGACTTCTCCAAGTCATGGCTGACTCTCCTTTTCTGTTTCTACGGGTTGCTCAGGTTCTGTCACGGGTTCTGAAATGTCCTTATTTTGTTCTTGTTTTAACACGGCCTCATCCTCTGCCTTTTCCGCAACACTCTTTGCTTGAAGTGCCAGATGTTTTGCCATTCCATAATCCCGATCTTCTTTTGCCTTTTTGGCGGCTCTCAAAAAATCTTCAGCACGTTGAAAATTCCTGGGCGAGAGCACATCTGCTTTAGCCTCTTTGGCTGCCTCTATTGCCACTTGCGCCAACATCATTTCTTCCTCAGGAATATGAGAAGCGCACCCAAATGCCAAGATCGTTAGAATAAAGATCAGACGCTTCATGTATCTGTTATAATAAACTCAGCCCGTCTATTATTAGACCATGCATCTTCATTATCTGCGGTATCCAAGGGCTTTTCTTCTCCAAAGCTGATGGTGGTCAGTCGATCGGCTGCCACTCCCAAATCCTTTAAGTACTGGCGAACGGCATCGGCTCTTTTTTGTCCAAGAGCAATATTATACTCCTGACTGCCTCTCGAATCACAATGACCTTCAACTTGAACCTTAATATTCTTTTTCTTTTTTAACCAATCGGCATTCCCTTTTAAAACCGCGCGCGCTTCATCGGATAGAGTAAATTTATCATATTCAAAATGGACAACCTGCATGGGACCCGAATATCCAATATCTATAACTCCCACTTTGCTCTTATCCATACCCGCCGTTTCTCCTTCTTCACCCGTCTTCACTTGCTTCTTAGAACATCCAGAAAGATTGAACATCAGCACACTTACGAATAAGATCAAAAACCACATTTTTTTACTCATGAAACAACTCCTTTCAAAAGACTTTAGACCAGGTCAATCATCTTTGAACTAAAAAAAAATGTCAAGATTTTCAGGCTCTGATTAGAAACTGGCCCAGCCCGTCCTTTGATTAAATTGGGTATCCAAATAGTCCAACCCGGCGGCATCACTGAAAGGGTCCATCACATTGAGGCCGATGTAACGTTCAGCAAAGTTCAAAAGACCTTGGGTATAGCCCATCCATAAAATGGGATTTTTAGAATGTGAGGCGGTAAAAAATGTAACATCTCGAATTTGAATCAATGCTTCTTCATCACCGATTGGAAGTTTTGTTTCAGCATCAACATACAAGTAATTAAATTCTTTAAACAGAGGAGAAAATGGAATGACAGTCAGTTTCTTCTGAATCGGTTTTACAGGCCATTTTTTCCCCTGAGGACCTTCCATATATTCGGCCGTTTTTAAATTATTTGGAATAAAAGGCAAAATCTCTTCATCTCCTTCATAGCCCCGCTCCCATCCGTTGTAGCCATAAACCAAAAGACTATTTTCTTGAGGCGGCATAAGCTCCAATCGAGGGGTCGTCTTTAGCTTCGATTCTTCCAACAAATCCAAAAACATGAGAAGTGCATGCGACACTTTTTTTAACTGAGGAGACGAAAGCTTATTTTTATATAGCGCCATCAAGGTTAGTCCCAAATCCACAAGTTTTTTTTGTCCAGTCATTTGCCGATAGGCATGAGAATCTCTGAGTGATTTTTTATGTTCATCTGTTAACGGTGTGGCCTTTTTCACCATCACAGAAAGTGCCTTAATGAGTGGCGGCAATTTATTGAGATCAATCAAACTCATCGTGGCCGCAGAAGAATACACCTGCTTATGTTGGCTTCCCTTTTCAACGATCGAATAAGACTGAATATATTTTTCACCCAGGCTGTGAACGGTTTGTAATACATCTTCCGGACCGTCTTCTAAAGATTTTAATTCATTAAAAGGTTTCCCCGATGAAAACTCTGCATCTTCGGATGCCATCATGTAATCTGCAATCCCCCGCACTTCATAAGCGACTTCCAAACTCGCCATATAACAAGAATTCATCCAAAGAACGTCAATTGGTTTTGCACCGCTACGCTTTGGCAAATATTGTTCCAAGTTCTGGCGCAATGTGATGAGTGGAACGCCTTTTAAACCTTTGGCGCCAAATCCATGGCTATAGATAATGAGCAATCGATGTCCAGTATCATTTTGAAAAGCACGCGAAAAAAAATCACGTAATCGGTTATCATCCAAAATGAGATTCGGCGTTTTTTGTCCGCGAGGCGTGCTTTCTAATTTTCCAAATAGGTCAACGCCTTTAAGATCAATGGAATAGAATAATTCATCCCAGGGGGTGGATTGTGGC
>CAZDSE010000157.1:0-3575 GCA_964507905.1 uncultured bacterium
ATTCAATGAAGATGGGAGCATGAAAGAAGATGGCAACATGAAGGGTTATTCAGAAGGTAAAACAGAAAGTACAACACAAGATGAATCTTATAAAGTCATGCCGGTTTCAGTAGTGGATGAAAAAATTACAAAAGAAGAAAAAGATAAAACGGCTGAGAAATCTGCTGAGAAATCTAAAGATGGGAAGGTAAAAGATGTTCCATGGTATCCAACACCAGACTTTAATAATGAAGATATCACAAGCGGGGGCACCACTATCAAAGGAGAATATGGGAAAACAGCTGATAAAAGAGTAACGACATCCCCAATGAACAACACTCCCTCTCCAATGGAAATGCACCAAGCGGCCATAAAAGGTGAATATGGAAAAGATTCTCAGCAATCCGCAATGCGGGTGCAATCGACTTATGATGCGATCATGCGGGGAGACTATGGTGCCGATGCCCAAAAAGCAGCCCAAAGCTGGGGCAATATGAAGCAGCAAAATTCAGGGGGTTTTAGAGGAGCCATGGAGTCGAATAAAGGAATGCATGGCATGGGAAATACGACTAACTCTTCTAAGTCGTCTCAACCCTTGCCCGAAGGCAGTGCAGTGATGGGGCAATCGATGGGAACGATGGGGAATATGATGCAAGAAATTCAAATGAATCCCGCTGCAGCTGCTGCGCATGAAGCTGCGGTGAGAGCAGAGAATGGCTCAGAAGCTGATAAAGCCGCTGTAGGCTGGCAACAAAATAACCCAAACTCACCACCTGGGCAGTAGTTTTTAGAACGCAACTTCTATCAGAAGTTGACTTCGTCTAATGTCTGAATATCATAATAAGTAAGTGGAACGTTAATTGGGACTTTTAATCAAATTTTAATCTGAGGGGATTTGTATGATTCGATGGTTTGTTATTGCGTGTGTGCTCATGGGCACCATCATATCGTGTGGCCCAACCGATGTGGTTCCATCGGCGACTCAGATCGCGACCCAAGCGGGCCAGTCATTAACCGATGAGACTCAAGTCTTTAATGAAGGGAGTATGATTGATTTATCTGCCGATTCATCGATAGAGTCCTTTGAAGCCATATCCAAGCTACAGGTACAATGTGGTCGTCAAAGTGAATCTCAAGACGAGATGGAATGTGATGAATCGAGTAGCATCGTCACTCATGACCAATTGGAAATTGCAGCAGGTCGAATTCTTCTAAAAAAGGAGGGCGACTATCTATGCCGCATTAAACTCAAAGGGCAATCAGGTGACAAAATTATTCGATTAAAAGTGGCCAAACCAGAACCCGTTAAAGAGGAAAAAGCGATTCAGGATTTTAAGATGGTGCATCATAAAGTTCATGGTGAGAATATGGTGTATCAGTTTAAGTTGATGCCTCTGTCCAAAGATGTACCACTCGAAAAGATGCTGATTTTGACCAACACGCACGTGGAATGGAAAGTGGAAGGCGGAAAAAGTGAGTTCATTGAAACAGAATTAAAATATTCCACAAAACTTCATATGTTGACCCGGACCATTCGATTTTTGGATAAGGCAGAATATACGATAAGTGCGGTGATTCATATGTCACGAGAACAGGAGTTTAAAGTTTCGGATGTGGTGGATTTACGGACGGTTGAGATTACGCCCGTTCCTGAACCAACGACGTTGTCTGTCGGATTCAATCTCGACAGGGATGTATACAAGGTCGGTGAGACGGTTCAGTTAAAGGGGATTATTAAAGTTTTAGAAGGGCCAATTGGATATGAGGATATGCCAGAAGAACATTTTAGCTATCATTGGAAAGTCACATCATTAAAGAGCATTCAGTGTCCAACCGCCATCAGCGAACTGGAAGATGTACGCATGAAAGGTGTTGCCGATCGAATGGAGCTTATGTGCGGAAAAGAAGTGGAATCTGATTCGGAAGATGGAAAACTCTTTGAGCTCACAGATGGCAATAAACGAGATGCTCAAGTGATTTATTATAAAAAAGGGACGTATGTGATCGAATTTTCAGTGGCGCATGAAGGTGTTATTTTAAAATCCGAGAAAAAAATTTCTGTTTCAAATGGCCTGGTCTATGAACGTGATTATAAAAAGTATCGAGTGGAGGCCTATACGAAATGGGTGGAAGAGAGCGATGCGGATGACTCATTAACGGCAGAAATTTGCGGTACGCTTCGGTTTGGGGGAGACTCCATGCCAGAAACTGTATTGCCTGCCGGAAGATTTAGATATGAGTGGCACTTTCAAGATCCAGAATTAAAACCCCTTCGAAGATATTTTTCAAATGGATCTTGTTTATTGGTAAGTGCGCCCAAAGAAGGGGCTTATAAAGCGCATGTGACTGTATTTAAGGAATATGATGATATTGTTTACTTTAAAGCTCCGGATCATCCGACAGACATTATTGTGGTGGATCGGCAAGAAATGAACGTCGAGATTCAAAAGCCATTTTATAATGTAACCATCGATCGCGTGAAGGCAAGGCCGATTTCTCATTTGGGGAAAGGGTATATTGGGGCCAAGATTCGCGTTCGAGTATATTTAAGAGGGGGTAGCTATTCACCTGGCCCTTATCCGATGCCCGCGATGAGTGGTCAGGGAATGGAGGTTGAAAGTATCTCATACACTCGGAAAGATGTGGATACAGAACTTGTGAGCGTGATGCCCGTGAACGACAATCAGCCGATGTTCGACGATCAGAACTATCGGCCAGATTATCATAGTTATGAACGTTATCGATTTGAAGTAAAGATGGAGGATGACAAAGTCATATGGCTGCGTCATGTCGATATGACAGATTTTTATTTACAATATCAGTGGATTGGACGCTTTGGGTTTCCGGAAGCTGGTTTATATAAGGTGTCGGTCAAAGTATTTTGCAAGAAAGGAGATAAACCAGAAAAATTGGTCCATGATACTTTGCATGAGATCTGGATTCAAGATGGTGGAGATGGAAATATCGATTAATTAAACATGAAAATAAAAACCTTCTCAAGAAGGGTGATCCTTCTTGGAATGTTATTTTGCTTATGGGCTGATTTTGCAAGAGCCGAGTCAGTCAATAATCAAGATAACATTTTAATGATTCAAAGTTTTGTGGAAGAGCTAAGCCAGGGAAAAATCAAAAATTCCCATGTGTTGGCCCAAGTGATTGAGCGCGAGTGTCGGCGTCACCGAATGGATCCTCTTCTGGTTTTATCGGTGATTTCGGTGGAATCCAGTTTTCGCTCTCGGGTGGTATCAAATATGGGAGCGGTGGGACTCATGCAGCTCTTACCGTCAACAGGTCGCCAAATCGCACAGGATTTAAGATGGCAGAATCATTCCAGAAGAGATTTATTTGATCCAATTAAGAACGTTAAGCTCGGCATCTTATATTTGAAAAGATTAAAGAAAAAATTTCATGGAAATCGTTTCCATTATCTCTCCGCATATTATATTGGAGAGGGTAAGGTCAAAGAATTGCTCAGAGATCGACCTCATGAACTGACTTATGGATATGCGAAGCGAGTTCTTAAGGTGTATCGCCAGTTAAAGAGTTCTCAACAAAACTGGGCAGATGCATCCATTCAAAAATGGGATTAGGCTCAA
>CAZDSE010000157.1:3585-4899 GCA_964507905.1 uncultured bacterium
TTGCATTTTGTAATCTGAACTGATAATGTGCCCGAGTTTATGACCACCAAAACAAAAATCGAAGAACTATCTCCATACGAAAGAAAGATTACGGTTGAAATTCCAAACACCCGTGTTGAGGAGGAAATGGAACGCTATTATCAGTCGTTGGGGCATCAATCGAACCTCAAGGGCTTTCGTCCGGGGAAAGCACCCATTCAAGTGATTCGAACCCAGTTTAAGGGACAGGTGGTGAAAGACGTGATTTCGCATCTCATAGAAAAGACATATGCAGATGCGTTAAAGGAAAATGACATCTACGCAATCGATTATCCCAAAATTGATTCTGCTCCTTATGAAGAGGGAAAAAATCTTACATTTACAGCTGTTGTTGAGATAAAACCTGTGATTCAGGCCAAGGATTACGTGGGAATTACATTAGAAAAAGAAAAAGTGGTCGTGGAGCCAAAGCGCGTCGATGAACAATTGAATCATTTGAGAGAGTCGCATTCCAAATTGATAACCACACTTGAAAATCGAGGGGTCAAAGACAAAGACTTTGTGGTGATGGATTTTGATGGGCTTTTGGAAGGAAAATCGTTTCCCGGTGGAAATGCTCAAAATTTTTTATATGAGATCGGGAGTAACCGATTTGTTCCGGGATTTGAAGATGGGCTTTTGGGAATGAAGATTGGAGAGAAAAAAGATCTTTCTCTCGTATTTCCAAATGAGTTTCATGAAAAGAAATTGGCAGGCAAGCCCGTGGTGTTTAAGGTGGCGCTCAAAGAAATTAAAGAAAAAGAAATCCCCACATTAAATGATGAATTTGCAAAAGAAATAGAGGGATGCCAAACGATCGATGATGTGAAGAAGAAAATATTGCAAGATTTGACTCAGCATGAAGAAGTTCGAATTAAAAAAGCACTGGAAGCCGATCTGCTTCAAAAGTTGGTAGAAAAAAATAAGTTTACGCCACCTCCATCCATGGTGAATCGTCAGTACTTATTTCTCGTTGATGATGCCAAGGAAAGACTTAAGCAAATGGGGCTTCCCAAAGAGAAGGTTGAAGATCAAGTGAAGGAATGGGATCAAAATTTAAAGGATAAGGCAGCGTTTGATGTGAAAGTCATTTTGATCCTGGAATCTGTATCCAGCAAAGAAAAATTAGAATTGAATGAGGAAGAAGTGGATCAGGGATTAGAAAGAATTGCCAAGGCGGCGGGCACAACCCTCCCCAAGGTTAAGGCGTATTACAAAGAAAAAGGGACGTTATCTCAAATTAAATGGCAGCTACTTCAAGACAAAACGGTCGATCATTTATTGACCCAGGCCAAG
>CAZDSE010000157.1:4909-5325 GCA_964507905.1 uncultured bacterium
AGATCAAAGAAAAAAACAAATAATGATTGAAGCCAGTGGTCTTTTACCATATAATTAATTCATATTATTGATTTGAATTTTTAGAATTTCATTAGAATATTCAAGGGGGGAAAGCATGCCGTTAATACCCATGGTCATAGAGCAAACCAGTCGTGGAGAACGCGCCTATGACATCTACTCAAGATTATTAAAGGATCGGATTATCTTTTTGGGGAGTCAGGTCAATGACGAAATCTCAAGCGTCATTATCGCCCAACTTTTATTTTTAGAAGCCGAAGATCCAGATAAAGACATCAGTTTTTACATCAATTCCCCTGGAGGGAGTGTCACTGCTGGGCTCGCGATTTATGACACGATGCAATATATTAAGCCTCCGGTGGCCACCTACTGTTTGGGCTTGGCGGCCAGTATGGGAG
>CAZDSE010000158.1:0-4905 GCA_964507905.1 uncultured bacterium
ACACAAGAGCACGGAAGCCACAGTTATATTTTCATCATGAGAGAATGTGACAAAGATTTTATTTATTTTTTTCCCTGTACTCAATAATTTTACTTTTCCGTGCAGCTTCACTTCCGGTTCACCGGATTTTTTGGTACAGATTTCAATATCCCTAAATCTCACCCCGCTGGCCCACCCCGTCCCCAATGCTTTCATAAAGGCTTCTTTGGCGGCAAATCGGGCTGCGAATTTTTGGGCGGCGTTGGCTTTGCCCTGACAGGATTTAATTTCTTTCTGTGTAAATATTTTCAGGAAAAAATGCTTTTTTTTGGATTGGATCATTTTTTGAAAACGATCTACAGAGACGAGATCAATACCATGCCCAATGATTTTCATAACTAAGAGATCCTTCGGCCGACGGCCTCAGGATGACCAGACAATAACTCTTTCATTTCTCGAACAGCACGATCCAAACCCACCATAACCGCACGACTGATAATGGAATGCCCGATATTGAATTCATAAATATCGAGATGTTTGGCCAAAGGTAAAATATTGACATAATCTAAGCCGTGGCCTGCGTTGCAAATGAGGCCCAGTGATTTGGCGTGAGAGATGGCGGATAGGATCCTCTCAAGCTCGCGTTGAGATCCCCCGGTCAAGCCGGGGGATGACGATGCCATTTCACAATATCTCCCCGTATGAATTTCAATCATCTGAGCTCCCACTGTCTTGGATATTTCGATTTGTTTTTGATCCGGCTCGATAAAAAGAGACACTTGAATCCCACGATCATTTAATTTTTTGATGGCATCTGCGATTTTTCTTTCATACCCCACAACATCCAGTCCGCCCTCCGTTGTCTTTTCTTCACGCTTCTCAGGTACAAAGCACGCAGAATGCGGACGAATATCTGAAGCAATCGATACCATTTCATTTGTCACGGCCATTTCTAAATTCAGACGAGTTTGAATGGTTTCTTTGAGCAATTTTACATCGCGATCTTGTATATGCCTGCGATCTTCTCTCAAATGAACGGTAATCCCATCGGCGCCTGCCAATTCACAAAGTTGGGCGGCCAAAATAGGCTCCGGATATTTTGTGTGTCTTAATTCTCGGAGAGTGGCCACATGATCAATATTCACACCTAATTTGGGCATAAGATTATTTACTCACCCAGCTCGGATTTGATGACTTCCACCAGTTCCATGGCCATTTTCTGAATTTGATCTTGATCATCGCCTTCAATCATTACTCGGCACAGATTCTCAGTCCCAGAATATCGAATCAAAAGACGTCCCTTTCCCTCTAGCTCTGTATGGACCTCTTTCATCTTTCTTGAGATATGAGGAATACTCTCAAGAGATTTTTTTTCTCGGACTCTTACATTATATAGGACCTGTGGAGACCGCTTAAAAGTCTGACACAGTTCACTCAAGGGTTTATTTTTTTCGACCATAATGGACAACAATTGTAGCGCCGAAACCAATCCATCTCCCGTTGTATTAAAATCTAAAAATACCAAATGTCCACATTGTTCACCACCAAAATTATACCCATGACGTCTCATTTCCTCGACCACATATCGGTCACCCACATCGGTCCTGACCATGGCTATTTTTTGTTCTTTTAAAAAACGCTCAAATCCAAAATTGCTCATCTGTGTGGTGACTACTGTTCTTTTCTGAAGCTTGTCCTTAGATAATAATTCCAGCGCGCATAACGCCATGATGTCGTCTCCATCCCGAACATTGCCCCTTTCATCTACCACAATCAAACGATCCGCATCCCCATCGAGCGCCAATCCAATGTCCGCCTTTTCTTCCAACACTCTCTTTTTTAATTCTGTGGGGGTGGTTGCCCCGCATTGATCATTAATATTTTTCCCATTTGGCTCATTGTAAGAAACGATGACATCCGCATCTAATTCTTCCAGTACGGTCGGTGCCACTTTATATGCCGCTCCATTCGCACAATCCAAAACGATTTTTAAACCTTTCAGTGTATAATTTTTGGGAAATGTATTTTTTAGAAATTCAATGTATCTGGCTTGCGCTCCCACAATATATTCAGCCTGTCCCACATCTTCTCCTGTGGGAGCATGATTAAACTCTTCGGATTGAATGAGCCTTTCGATTCGGCGTTCCCATTCGTCTGGAATCTTATATCCTTCCGCAGAAAATATTTTAACTCCATTGTCATGATAGGGATTATGAGATGCTGAAATCACAATTCCAGCATCGGCTCGCATCGCTCGGGTAATATAGGCAATGGCTGGGGTTGGAATTTCACCCGCCAGCCACACGCGGCCTCCTTGTGAAGAAATTCCAGAAGACAGCGCACTTTCAATCATGGGACCTGAAATTCGCGTATCCCGCCCAATCACAACTTTGATCGTCTTATTGTGATTGAGTTCGGTTTGAAGAAGCGACACCAATGCCTTTCCCACTTTGACCAATGTTAAAGGCTCGATGGGATAGTGATTCGCCACACCCCGGATGCCATCCGTTCCAAATAACCGATTGATATTCATTTCAGTCTTTCTTTTTAAAAACTTCCACATGAATTTTTACCTTATTCCCTTGAAAACTTTCAATTGAAATCTGCGGATCCAAGGATTCTATGGTGACCGTATAATCATGAGTCCCTTTGACTTGTCCCATATCAAATGATTCTGTTTTAATCGCTTGAATCGCTTCCACCTTACTTTGGGGGCCCACAATTTGCACGTCTTTTGGATCCACCGTAATTGAACGAATCAAATATTTGACCGGTGATTCACCCGCCTGTTTAAGCTCAAGAGGAACCGATTTAGAAATAATCTTTTCCAATTTGGGATATATGGTCGATGGCATGACACTCGATACCATAATCCCGCGACTCAAATTAAGCTCTCTCGGATCCAATCGAACCCGTGATGACCCAGGAGTGGCCAAAGTCAAATCCACCTTATAATAAAAATCTTGAGATGTGATGGTCCCAATTAATGATTTTGGTCCGGATAAAATCATCTCAAATTCAAATGGCACTTCGTTTACAATCATCATTTTATCGGGCGTCTGATATTCGATCTTAACACGTTTCGAAAGCTGAACCGATTCTCCCGCAATAATAATGAATAACGTGAGCGTAATAAAAATAGATATTAATTTGATAGATAGATTTTCTGTAAAAGATCTCTTAATAAACTGAGGGAAAAGCGAAATCACAATATAGATAATTTTTCTATACTCTTCTATTAATTTACCAAACTGCTCTTTCATTTTTTCTCCAAATGTTCCAAAATTTTATTATACATATCTTCTGGCGTCTTACATTTCATCACTTTTCCCTCGACCACCAAGCTTACTTCCGATGTTTCCTCTGAAATAACAAGGACCAAAGCATCGGTTACTTCCGAAAGCCCCAGAGCCGCGCGATATCTGGACCCATATTGCTTTGGCAAATTGGTAGACTGTGTGGGCGGCAAAAAACATCCAGCCGCAGTGATCCGTCCCCCCTGAATAATCACCGCTCCATCATGAATGGGGCCATACGGAAGAAAAATGCTCACCAATAAATCGGTTTCCACTTTGGCATCAAGCCTAATTCCTTCCTCTATATAATTATTAAGGCCGGTTTCCCGCTCAATGGCCAGAATGGCCCCGATACGCCGTTCAGCCATTGCATATGCCGCATTGATGACCTCGTCTATGACATGGATATCGGAAATCTTCCGAACCCCTGAGAAAAATGGATTTTTCCCCACATGCGCCAATGCCCGACGAATATCGTCTTGGAATAGAATAATGACGATAATGACCAACGGGCTTAGAAGCTCCTTTAATAAAATATATAAAGTGTAAAATCCAAAATTTTTAGAAAGCAAAAAAATGATAATGACGATTCCAAATCCAGTTAAAATTTGAAGCGCTCGGGTCCCTTTAATTAAAAGCAAAGACCGATAAATGAGATAATAGATGACAATGAAGTCGACGACATCTTGCCATCGAATGTGATGAAAAACAGGAGGTAAAATATCCATATGTCATCCTAATTTCAAAGGACTGTGGGATCGTCCCTTGGCTGTGCTGTCGCAAGGCCTGCGGGACGATCCCACAGTCCTTTCACTTATAATCTGCGATACGACACTCAACGCCTGTTTTGTTTCTTTCACATCATGCACTCGGATATAGGTTGCTCCATTCATATATGCAGTGACTGCTGTCGCAATACTCCCACCCAAACGGTCATTGGGATCTTTTGCATTTGTTAATTGTCCAATAAATGACTTCCTCGAAGTTCCAATCATCAAAGGACAACCATGCACCAAGAATTCATTTAATCTTCTTAAAATCTCCAAATTATGTTCCACCGTTTTTCCAAACCCAATTCCGGGATCCAAAATGATTCGCTGTTTCGAGATATCATGACGTTTGGCCGCTTCAATCCTTTCTTTAAAATAATCCGATATCTCCTGAACCACATCATCATAGTGGGGATTTTGTTGCATCGTTTTGGGAGTGCCTTGAATATGCCCAATCACCACTTTGGTCTGATAAGCCGCAATGGTTTTGGTCATATCCGGATCCATCTTGAATCCACTGATATCATTCACAATCGCAGCTCCCGCATCACATGCGGCTTTCGCCACTGGGGATTTGGTAGTATCTATTGAAATGGGAATAGAGGTCTTTTGCTTTAATTTTTGAATCACAGGAATCACTCTACGGATTTCTTCTTCTACGGACACTCGCTCACTCGACGGTCGAGTGGATTCCCCTCCAATGTCCAAAATATCAGCCCCTTCTTCTATCATTTTTTCTGCCTGGTTCAAGGCCGCATCGACACACGTATATTTTCCTCCATCATAAAATGAATCTGGAGTTACATTTAGGACTCCGACAATATAAAATTTCATAACCACCCTTTTATCTTAGTTGGTCT
>CAZDSE010000158.1:4915-5320 GCA_964507905.1 uncultured bacterium
TGCTCACGTTCTACTTGATCTTTATCCTTCATAAACTTTTTGGGAATCACCTTTCCCGACGTAATCAACTGAACATCATTGGCATCCAATGTTTCATATTCCAAAAGTGCACTGGCCAAATTATGTAAGATATTCATTTTTTCAGATAAAATCTTTTTCGCGCGAGTATAATTTCTATCGATAATATCTTTGATTTCATTGTCTATGAGCTCTGCAACTTGCTCACTATATCCTGGCTTATGTCCAAATTCTTTTCCCAAAAATATATTTTCTTCTTTTTTTCCAAAAGTAACAGGGCCAACTTTTTCGCTCATTCCCCATTCACACACCATGCGTCTCGCCATCTCAGTGGCACTCTCAAAATCATTCGATGCGCCAGAAGTCATGTGATTTAACACCAATTCT
>CAZDSE010000159.1:0-5304 GCA_964507905.1 uncultured bacterium
GAAGGCTCAGTTAACTAAGTCTAGCGTGTCTGCCAATTTCACCACGCCGGCACAATACAAAAGATCCCCGTATTCGCTGGGATGACAGCTTAGCTGTCACCTGCCAAAAACATGCCACATGAAATCTCAAAGATCAAAAAAATTAACAATAACCTTTACTTACTACTTGACACCCACAGGATCCTAAGCCGTACGCGTCTGCCAGTTCCGCCACCTCGGCATAGTGGAATTAAAATCGAATTGTTTCTTTTAACATAAAACGCCCTTTTTCAACATCCTTTGCGACCGTTCCTGCAGACACTTTTGGGTCGTGCTCAAAACATAAAATCCATTGCTCTTGAACGGCTTGTTCTAAAATTTTTCTTTTTTCTTCCATCGTAATCAATGGAAAATTATCATACCCCATCACATAGGGAATAGGAACATGGGATGACGTTGGGATTAAATCTGCACAATAAAAAAGTGTTTGTTTTCCATCGGTCACTTTTACCACTTGTTGGGAACGGGTATGGCCATGGGAGATCAACACATGAATCCCAGGAAAAATTTCAGCTTCACCATTTAATATTTTCAATTTGGCTTGTTTTAATGGAACAATATTTTCTTTTAGAAAACTCGCTCGATCTTTTTCTGTCGGACGATTGGCCCAGTCCCACTGTTCTTTTTGAATATAATGGGTTGCATTGGGAAATGTTAACTTAAGCTGATCTCCAGTCCCATATGTGCACCCACCGACGTGATCAAAATGCAGGTGACTGATAATAATATCGGTAATATCAGACAGTTTTAATCCTTTTTCTGTGAGTGCCTTTTCAAGAGTATATTTATTGTGACTGATTCGGTAAATATTTTTGTACTTTTCTTCCCACTTGTCCCCAATGCCCGTATCGACCAAAATATTTTTTCCATTCCCTTGAATGAGCATAATTCGAAGGGCCATATCAATTCGATTTTGTGAATCAGGCGGATTGGTTTTTTCCCACAGTGTTTTTGGCACCACACCAAACATGGCACCCCCATCCAAAGCGAATTCTCCAGTCTCTAAAAGCGATACAGTATAGGGTCCAACTTTTTTAGACATAATTTAATTTTGATAACACAAAGTGAATTTGTTGTCATGAAAAAGAGATCCTGAGTAGATCCCCGCTTTCGCGGGGATGACAACCTCAGAATGACAGACTACCGGCTGGCCATTTTTTCTTCGAGGGTTTGGCGATAGGGACTATAGTTTATGTCTGCCACCCTGCCATTTTTATCAAAATATAACGATAGGGATTCTGAATTATCGTCTTTGGTGTGAATATACATCCACCATGGCTCATCTGGATTTCTCTCCCCATGATATACAGGCACCCCAAATTTTTCATAGACTTCCTTTTGAGTCGTTTTTCCAATGGTAATATTTTTAACTTCATCTCTGGGGAAATCTTGCTTTGTGAGAGATGTGGCACAGGCGGTCAATAGTAAGAAAATCAGAAAATAAATCATTTTTAACATATGAACTCCTATCACTTTCACTTATCGGAAAAAAAGATTATTTCTTGAATTGACTTGTATACATATAAAAAGGCTTGGGTAAGAATGCCTAAAAATTCACTTCCACCGGTGGAAGTGAAAAAATAGGCAGATTTTTGTGAATCATGTTCTAATCAGTAAGAGAAAAAATTAAAAAAAGATCTCTAGTAATCTTTTTTTAATTTTTTCTATCTGGGAATGGTTCAATAAAAGCAATTCTGCCCATTTATATACCATCCCCGGGGATGGTATAAATTTGTGCATCTAAATTGGTTTAAAATGGGCAGTAAAATGACGAAGCATGGGTTCTTGGTATGTGATTTTATATCCGGGCAGTTTTTTCTTGCGTTTAACGACTTCAGAAAAACATTCAATGAGATAGTCGACATGACTTTGGGTATAAACTCTCCTGGGAAATGCGAGACGCACCAGTTCCATTGCGGCAGGTTTTTCTTTCTGGGTCGCACCATCTCTTTTTCCAAACATCACACTTCCGATTTCAACGCCTCGAATGCCTCCCACTCGAAACAACTCACACACCAGAGACTGGCCCGGATATTTCGATGGAGGGATATGTGGCAAAAATGCTTTTGCATCAATATAAATTGCGTGCCCGCCGGGGGGTTCAACAATCGGAACGCCCAGTTTTTTTAGACCATTGCCAAAATACGCAATCGAGCAAATGCGATATTTCAAATAGTCCTCATGGACCACTTCTTTAAATCCTTGGGCCAACGCCTCGAGATCTCTCCCCGAAAGACCCCCGTAGGTCGGAAATCCTTCTGTTAAAATTAATAGAGACCGCGCCTTTTCGGCCCATGATTTGGAATTTAATCCCAAAAATCCGCCCATATTGGCAAGGCCGTCTTTCTTGGCACTCATGGTGCATCCATCGGACAATCGAAACATTTCTTGGGCAATTTCTTGGACAGACTTACGACTGTATCCGGGTTCCCTGAGTTTAATAAAATATGCATTTTCAGCAAATCGAGCGGCGTCTAGGAAAAATGGAATGTGATGGAATCTAGCCAACCGACTCACCTCCCGAATATTTTTCATCGATACCGGCTGCCCCCCATTGGAATTATTGGTAATGGTCAGCATGATGAGCGGAATATTTTTCGGACCTTCTTTTAAAATAAACGCCTTTAACTTTTGGACATCCATATTTCCTTTAAAGGGTTTAGAGACAGATGGTATTTGCCCACCCGGTTCCAAAAGATCCACTGCCCTTCCCCCCTCATGTTCAATATTGGCCCGAGTCGTATCAAAATGCGTATTGGACGGAATCACGGGTTGGTTCGAGCCCGAAAACCGCAAGGCCAGATTGAATAATATTCTCTCGGCAGCCCTACCCTGATGCGTCGGAATCACAAAATGAAAACCCGTCAGCTCTTTCACAACCTTTTCAAAACGATAAAAACTTTTAGATCCCGCATAAGATTCATCGCCATCCATCACTTCTGCCCATTGCCTGGAACTCATCGCCGCCGTTCCACTGTCTGTTAAAAGATCAATCAACACATCTTTTGCATGAATCAAAAAAGGATTATAGTGGGCATTCTTTAAAATTTTTACGCGCTCTTTTTCTGTCGTCATCTGAATGGGTTCGACAGATTTTATTTTAAAAGGCTCAATAATGGTTTTCATGAATATCGAATTCCTTCCAGAGGATTAAGCTTCGCAGCTCTACTTGCCGGGAGTAATGAGGATAGCCATATAATCAGTATGGCAATGAGAGTGACACCGATAAAATAAGAATGTTCCATCGCCACAGGCACGACTGTACTGTAATAAATATCTGGCAAATGGATAAGTTGTGATCGATTTAAAAATACACAAATCCCATATCCCCCTGCCAAACCGATTGCAATTCCAACAAGTCCAATCAAAAATCCCTGAACAAAAAATATCCGAAATATCTGCCCTTGGCTTGCCCCCATGGCTTTTAAAATAGAAATTTCTTTTCTTTTTTCCAAGACATTTCTTGTGAGCGTCATCACAATATTCAAGGCCGCCACCAAAATGATAAATGTTAGAATAAAAAACATGGCCATTTTTTCAAGCTTCAATGCTCCCAAAAGGCTTTTATTTAAATCTATCCAATCCCGAATTAAAAGAGGCGTTAATTCTGGAATTTGCTTTATTTTTTTTATGATATCGGAAGTCTTAAAAATATTCGACACTTTCATTTCATACCCGTGGATCCCATTCCCATAATCCAAAAATTTTTGCGCTTCTGACAAAGAAATCTGAACCAGCTTGGTATCCGTTTCGTATACGCCCGTTTTTAAAATTCCCTCTATTTTAAATCGCTTGAGTTTAGGGATGGCTCCCATGGGGCCTGTCGTTTCCAGAGGAGAAATAATTTCAACGTGATCTCCCTCTGATGCACCCAATGTTTGCGCCAATTCCTGGCCCAAATAAACCCCGGGCTTCATTAAATCTTCTTTGGACTGAATTCCTTTAAAAAGTACGCCGGCCACTTGACCGTCAAATCGAATCATCATCTCGGTTAAAATATATGGCTCGATGGACTGGATTCTGGAATCTTGCTTTTGAATGGCTGAAATGACGGATGGATTTAGGGGAATGGGGGAAAAATCCTGGGATTCAATAAGGATGTGAGACTTAAACGACAATATCTTATCTCGCAAATCCTGACCAAATCCATTCATCACAGATAAAACCACAATCAGCGTCATGACCCCCGTGGCTATTCCACCGATGGAAATAAATGTGGTGAGCCGAATCATGACATGTTTTTTTTTGGACATGAGATATCGAAGGCCACATCGAAATTCAAAGGCTCCCATAGTAAAAACCAGCTTATAAAATTAAATCAATTATCGCAAGGTTCTTGCGGTAAAAATTCCAGGAAAGACTTTATAGATATCGAGCTGAGTGGCGTTGTCCTTCCCAAGATACAGGTGAGAATCAATTGAATCTTCGTAGGCCGTTTGGATAAGCGCCTGAGCTTCATGTTCCTGGGTTAAAAATGGATTCACATCAATATCATTGGCTTCAAACACCAAAAATCGCGTATTTTTTTTAAAACTATTGTCGTGCACTTTGGAAAATGTCGGAGTTCCACTAAAGGGAAACCGCCATGAGGGAGCCGTTTCAAATGTTCCCACATACCGACGGCCTTCTTTCTCATATACATGCACTTGAAACCCAATCCCCTCTTGTGACGAAATTTTTCTGTCCAATACAAAGAGCTTTCCTCCCGGGTCATGCGATGGAAATGAATAGCCAAATCCATAGGCCGCTTCATCATTAAACTGACTTGCTTGAAACACGGGCACAAAAACATCGGATACGTGTGGCATGATTTTCTTTCGAGTGGGGATCTCAACTTTTTCTTTGGGAAGCTCTACCGTGGTAAAACTATCTTTAGCTGCCGGCGTGTTATTGTCCTTGACCACTTCTGAATCGTCTTTATTTATTTCGTCTGTGGCCTGTGTGGAATCTTTTTCGATTGAGTCCGTCTCGGATTGGATATCTGATTTTTTATCCTCATCCTTTTTATTTTCTGGAATCGCAGGAATTTGAGATGCATCTTCCTTTTTATCAGACGGCGAGACTTCTTTTTTCCTCATGCGATCAAATGGTGTATTTAATCCAGTATTCAAATTCTCTATGCTTGGCTGATTAAAAATGGGAAATGATCGAAACAGCTTTTGACGAGGACTTTCAGAGTGCAACCCTCTCCGTCCCGCCTGAAACGCCAAATAGCTGGCCACAACAATGAGTAAACTAAATGTGGTGTAACGTAAAATATGTTGC
>CAZDSE010000160.1:0-5278 GCA_964507905.1 uncultured bacterium
ATCTTCGTATTCAAGAGGATATGGAAATTGATTTAATCATTGAACGTGGTAAGAGAGCACCAACGCTCATTGAAATCAAATCTGCTGACAAGGTGGATGAACGACATGCAAAGGGGTTATTGACACTGGGACGTGATTTCAAATCATCAAAACAGTATCTAATCTCTAACGATCCTCACAAAAAACAATTTTCTCAAGTTCTAGCTTTCCCTTGGAGAGAAGCAATTGAACTTATTATAAATGAATAATTCCTAAGAATTGTAAACGATGTGTCCGGTATGGACCAAAAAGTGGCGGCGCAGGGACTTGAACCCCGGACGCAAGGATTATGATTCCTTCGCTCTACCAACTGAGCTACGCCGCCGTAATTGAAAGTAAAAAAGTAGCTTAAAACTGAGATGCGATCAAATGTTTTTTACTTGAGATTGATGGTTCATTTGGCTATAGTTTCGGTTGGGTATCGTTTTTGTTCTAAAAACGTATTTTTAATCTAAAGGATTCATCACATGAAAAGATCTCATCGACCAATGTTGGCAGGCATTATCGGCGTGGGTATTATCATATCTTCTTCTCTGGGCTGGTGTTCGATCCCCAGTGTTTCTAAACCCTTAAAAATCCAATGGTCTCATTTTATATCTGCTCCGATTTATAAACTTCTGGGATACCGAGAATTAAAAGTACATGTGATAGATAGCGACACCTTGCTCCCCATTGAAAATGCCCTGATCATGATTGGCGATCAAGACCAATCCCCGATCGAAAAAAATTGGCTCTTTACCGATAGAGACGGAAATGTGGCATTTGATGGGTTCTTGCTCCCGCAGGGAGGATTAACCATTACCGCCGCCCATGAAAACTATGGGAGGTTTACCATTGTGGAAAGTGAGGCAACCGAAATCAATCTATCTCTATCCCCCCTTGAAGACACTTCGCCCAAATCACTCATCGAAGGATCATTTACTGAGTTTCCTCCGATGAAAGATCGAGATGGCATCGTTGAAGTCGGCATATTTTTGCCCTTTACCGATCTCGTATCTCTTTTAAGTTTCAGCACGGATCGATTGCTTGCCCCATATGTGAAGGCCTATATATATAAGGAAGTCTCTGTCCCTGGAAACCTCGTTATCCCCGATCAAGAAGAAGTCATTATGGGGCTATTCCCTGTCTATGTTTCAAAACCCACCTATCAAATGCCCTTTGTAAAAAATTCTATTCAGAATTTTGTCGCCTTGGAAGGCGCGATTCCATTTGGAAAATTTGCTTCTGGAATTATCAATAAACAACCGCTGCCCACTATTTTAAATTTAATCTCTTTGAATCAAATGGGTATGATCCGAGGGTATGGTGTACCAGAAGAAGATAGCATCTTGGACATTCCACTCAATTTCCAACTTAAACCCAAGTATAATATTCAAGTCACGAGTGGTCCCATCCAAAAAGATATTATTTATTTATCCGTTGGGTCATTTAAAAATGACATGAATCGTTTTTTCCCAATGGATTTTAAACTCAGCTCCCGAGATGACCAAAACAAAACTGCATTGTTAAAATCACTCCCTTCCCTCCCTCCGCTGAATGAACTTATTTTTGTACTGGCATCGGATCTTCCCAAAAATACATCCGACCCCAGAAAATTAGACACGTCCATTCTTGGGGTGGCCAAAAGACCGATGAGAGAAGGCACCATATATATTCAGTCATTCTTAAATCCAAGAGATCTGGCGTATCAAGAATCCGTAAAGAAATTTTCAATCCAGGAACGACGTTCTGAGGAACTTCCACCCAAAGACCATCTGCAAATTTCATTTTTAAACCTGCGTACTCCTGGCACTTCAGAGCAAAAGGGACACTCAGAGCTTTTGTGGACCATTGTCACTCCATCCACTGAAAAAGAATTTACGCTTCCGTCATTGCCCAAGGGTTTATCTGATTTTCCAAGTCTTAAACCCAAACAGGAACTCGAGTGGATTTCAAATACATTTGGTTTTAATGAAAAAGATCAATCATTCGATTATAATAATTTTAATCCATCCACATTTACGCTGGCACTCACCCATCTGTCACAAAATCATATGCAACTATCGAAATCACAAGAATGAAGATCTTTTGTTCTATCATATGCTGCTTTCTTGCCTTCACCGCATGCAGTTCTTCCAAATCACAAGTCCGACGATCCACCTCCAATGCGCTCTACCGAACATATGACTCAACCAAAGATGCTGCATGGGAAGCCACTTTAAAAGCGATGTCCAAATATCGCCTGACGCTATCGAACAAAGACTCGGGCGTCATTAAAACTGACTTTATGGTTGGCGAATCGCGAACCGAATTTTATTATTCCGGCGGAATCAAATTTCCCAAAGAAGCCAAATGGAAGTTAGACTTAAAATTATTGGACATATCGCAGGATCCCAATCATCCCAAAATTCGAATTCGAATCGAAAAGGATGAGTTTCTCAATCCTGGTTTTTTGGAAGATTGGCAACACACGCAATCTGATTTTTTAACTGAGAAAAGCATGCTCTACCGAATTGGTCGATGGATAGAATTGGATCGCAAAGTGAATCAGCTGCTCACCCCTCAAGAAAATTGAAGCACACTTGTTAAATTTTCTTGATACCAATCAATTGTTTTTTTAAGCCCCTCATCAAAGCCATAATGGGGCTTCCAATCCAAAACATCTTTGGCCTTTGCATTTGACAATATCTGTACCGGAATTTCATTCGACGCTTCATTTAAAATGACCGGATCTCTTGCTAAATTCATTTTTTTAAGAATTTCTTTTACTACTTCCAACACTGATCGCTCTTCACCATATGAAAAATTAAATGCCTGCCCTTGAAGGCTTAATCTTTGAATATTCTCAGCAAGTATTAGATAAGCCGATACAGCATCTTCCACATATATATAGTCTCTGATAAACTTTCCATCGCTTCGGATAATGGGAGATGTGCCATTTACACATTCCCGAATGGTCCCCGGTATGAGCCGATTAAAATTTAAATCTCCGGGACCAAAAAAATTACCACAACGTGTAATGGAAACAGGCAACTGAAATGAATAAAAATACATCTGAGATATAAGATCTGCACAGCTTTTAGATACATCATATGGATATTTCCCTTGAAGAGGTTGAGCTTCATCATAGCGGTCTCGACTTAAATGACCATATGCCTTATCCGATGATGCAACAATAATTTCTTTGATTTTAGACCTATGGAATCGACATGCATCCAACATAGAATATGTGCCACGAATATTGGTCTCTAAGGTAGAATATGGGCTTTGATTGGCGATGCCCACAATCGTTTGGGCAGCCAAATGAAAAACCGTTTCAACTTCATATTCTCCCAAAATACGCTCCATCAATCTAAAGTCTGTGACGTCCCCAAAAACGGAGATTATTTTTTGATCCAATGATCTTAAACGCAGAAATGAATACGGTACTTCATCCCGAATTAATGCCACAACAGACGCATTTTTTTGAACGAGTTTTTCAACCAGATGTGATCCCAAAAGCCCAGTCGCTCCGGTCACGAGCACTCGTCGATTTTTCCACTGATAAGTACTCATACTAATCCCAGTTTTTCCAAGGAGGATTTTTCTCCCAAAGTTGACACAAATATGATTTATCCCGCAACGTATCCATACACTGCCAAAAACCACCATGTTTATACACAAAAAGACCCTGATCCCGTGTTAGCGCTTCCAATGGTTTTCTTTCAAACATGGCATCATCATGGACACTCACATAATTAAAAATCCGATGATCAAAAACAAAAAAACCCCCATTAATATAGGACGTAACCTGATTTGGTTTTTCATTAAACTGCGTTACCTCATTTCCAATATATAAGATTTCACCAAATCGCCCCTGAGGATGAACACCCAACACCGTTCCTGCTCGACCATGATTCATGTGAAACCGAATCTCATCATTAAAGTTTACATCGGTTAATCCGTCTCCATATGTCAGGCAAAAAATGTCAGAATCAATGAACGGAAGCCCCAAGGCCAATCGGGCTCCAGTAGATGTTTTTTCACCCGTTTCAACCAAACGAACCTCCCAGTCCTCTTGAAGATTTTTGGGTCCCAGCACCACAGAGTTAATTCCATCGGGACAAATATGAAATTCCAAATTTTTTTTATGCTGATTATAATGCAAAAAAAATTGTTTAATCACCTCTCCTTTATATCCAATGAGAATGACGAAACGTCTAAATCCATACGCAGAATAATTCTTCATGATATGCCATAGAATCGGCATCCCTCCAATTTCCACCAAAGGCTTTGGCTTGGTTAATGTTTCTTCGGAGAGACGACTGCCATGTCCGCCAGCAAAAATGACGACTTGAATATTCTCATTTTTTATGGTCACACTCATGTGTGTAACATTCGCAAATTTATGCGTCAACGATCAAAAAGCATATGACCATTTCCAGACAAGATTTTTCAAGTTTATCTCATGAATATTTTAATAAAATCATTGAACCCACTTTGGAACTTGTGCCTGGGCTCTCTTATTTGCCAACGACATCTAAATGTATTGATGCCACTGACTTGGACATACTGATTCAATCGAGCCTCGATATGTGGCTTACGGCCGGTCGGTTTTCTCGAGAATTTGAGACACAGTTTCCAATGCACCTTGGCAAAAATCATTCATTGCTGGTCAACAGTGGATCCAGCGCAAATCTCTTGGCCGTCACTGCCCTCTCCTCACACGTACTGGGAGATATGAAACTAAAACCCGGAGATGAGATCATCACCTCTGCTGTCTCTTTTCCAACAACTGTTAATCCTATTTTTCAAAACGGATATATTCCAAAATTCGTGGACAGTGATCTTAATACCTTGAATCCATCTACTGAATGTCTAATGGCTGCCATCACAGAAAAAACAAAAGCGGTAATCTTGGCTCACACTCTGGGCAACCCATGGGATGTTAAAACTTTGAAAGATTGCTTAAAAGACCGATCCATTTTTATCATTGAAGATTGCTGTGATGCATTGGGAAGTACATTGTCTGATCAGCCTGTCGGCTCTTTTGGAGATCTTGCGACTTCAAGCTTCTATCCAGCCCATCACATTACAATGGGCGAAGGGGGGGCCGTTTCGGTCACAAACAAAACTTTAAAAAGAATACTAGAAAGTCTTCGGGATTGGGGCAGAGATTGTTGGTGTCAAACGGGTCGTGACAATACGTGTGGCAAGCGATTTGAATGGCAACTTGGGACATTGCCTCACGGCTATGACCATAAATACATCTACTCTCACC
>CAZDSE010000161.1:0-5258 GCA_964507905.1 uncultured bacterium
ATAATCATAGAAGAACTTCCAACTCACAGGGATTAAATCATCGATATGATTGGATAGTGGATTTGGGGGCGGCATATAACTTTACAGATAATGTGGCTCTTTCTTCTACTGTGGAACTGACGTATGCACGTCTCAGACAAGAGTATACGCCAGAGCGTTCTGCCAGTTTGGGATTGTCTCTGGATACGAAGCCCATGGCGAATATGGAAGTTTCGACGTCTGTTACAGTAGAATTTCCAGATCAAACACTTAAAAACTATTTCATAGACGAAAATTCCAAGCTCGATAATACATCAGCTGGACTCAGTATATCTTATAAGTTCCTTTAATATTCATAGTAATAAATTAAGGAACGTAAAAAGCCGTGAATGCTCTGAGAGCTTCGCGGCTTTTTTATGTGTGGTCAGATGTTGAAAATAATATTTTCAACATCTGACTGGATTTTATTCAAGGAACTGGTTATTGTTGTGACTATATATGATGTCTAAAAAAATTAATCACGTAGGAATAGCTGTAAAGAATATAAATCAATCCTCTGAGCCCTGGAAACTTCTCGGGCTGAACATATCTGAACCAGAGTCTGTCCCCCACATGGGAGTAAAAGTTTCTTTCCTAACCATTGGCGATTCCAAAATTGAACTTCTAGAACCCATGGCCAAAGATTCCCCCGTAGCAAAATTTTTAGAAAAGAAGGGAGAAGGAGTGCATCACATATGCATTGAAGTGAAAGACTTACAAAAAATCAGTAAAGATCTTATCAGTAAAAACATCCAACTTATCTACGATGAACCCAAGCCAGGAGCCAATAATACGCTCGTCAATTTCATTCATCCAAAATCATTTCATGGGGTTTTATTGGAACTCTGTCAGAAGCTTTAAAATTGATTAATATACTTTAAGAGCAGTTTTTTATCTTGATTATTTACATTCAAAAATCGAACTCCAGAGCCAGGCCGTGTTCCCTGAGTTGAGGTATTGGAAAAAACAGTATTTCCAACCACAGAAATAAGTCGCGATGACTTAGGCAGTGTAAATTTAAACATGGATTGTGCCTCAGGAGAGGGATTATCAATCTTCTTTTCTAAAAACATGCCCGATTCGCTGATATCCGTCGCTTTAAAAAGAAAATAGTAATTTCCACGTTCTTCGCGGACCCAAATATTAATGGGAACTCGCTTATGAACACGTCTTTCAGGCTGTTTGGATGTAGACTTCTTGTTGGCCATTTTGAACACCTTCCGAGTACATTAAAACTACAACTAAATTGAACCTACAACACACTACCTTTATAGTCATTCACTGTAGCAAACTGATCACTCTTGTCAAGCATGAAAACACTTTTGGTGTAATCATTGGCATTTTTTCATTTATTTGTTACCATAAATGAAAAAATGCTCTTTATCTTAAATTGATAACATAGCAAGGAGCATGCCATAAATGTGCTCCGATGTTTTTCACCAGATAAAACTGGAAAAGACAGGTCTTTTAGAGAACTTAAAGAGAATAAAAAAAGTGAATGACTTGTATACATATATGAATTCTGCTGTAAAAGCTGTAAACGAAGTGTAATTATTTCATTTTATGGGAACTCAGTATCAAATGACGTGGACATTTGGCGGTCGGATGACACCGACGGTACGTAAGCTGATCTATATCAACTCTATCCTTTTTATCATTCAACTGTTCAGTGAGAAGATGATTGGAATTGATCTCAGCTTATGGCTGGGCTTTATTCCGCAAGTATTTCTAAACCATTACTATGTGTGGCAACCGTTTACGTACTTATTTCTACACGGCGGGCTGATGCATATTTTGTTTAATATGCTGATTTTGTGGATGTTGGGTGGAGAGATAGAAGAAAAGGTATTTTGGTCGAAAGGATTTTTAAAGTTTTATTTAATCTGTGGAATTGGCGCCGCTTTATTTTATTTAATATTTTTTAATAAATCCCAAGTCCCCATTATTGGAGCATCCGGGGCGATTTATGGAATTTTGGTGGCGTATGCTGTTTTCTTTGGAAATCGTCAGCTGATTCTCTTTCCACTTCCGGTTTTTATCCGAGCCAAATATTTTGTTTTAATGATCCTTTTAATCGAACTGGTCTCTTCTGTCTTCTATAGCGAGGATGGAATCGCTCATACGGCGCATCTGGGCGGAGCGGTCATAGGGTATATTTATATCCGTACAAAGATTCAGGGCCCGAAAAACATGATTCGGGGTTTATTCAAGAATCCCTTTACAAAAAAGCCTAAATTTCGGGTGATCGAAGGTGGGTATAAGGATTTTCAGTAGGGACTCTACTTCACCAATTTCTTAAAATGTCTTCCGGGTCTAAATTTAGGGAGTTTTTTGGCGGGAATGGTCATTGCTGTTTTGGTTTGGGGATTGACGCCGCGTCTGGCGCTTCTTTTTCCGATGCAAAATGTGCCAAAATCCACAAGACGCACTTCTTCCCCTTTTTTGACAGTGTTTACGATGACATCCAATGTAGAATTAAGAAAATTTTCGATGACTACTTTGGGTGATTTGGTTTGATCGGCAATGCGATTGACGAGGTCTGCTTTGTTCATTTCATTTCTCCTGTAAATTTTGAAATTAAAGTTTTACTCCACAACGATAAGATGGGATCATAGAAATTCTAAAAAATGATGTCAAGAGAAATGGATTTTTTTGAAATAAAAAAATATTTGCTCAAGTTTTTATTTGTGTTAAAACAAGATCACCCTAAAGGAGAACACAATGACAAAAGAAAAAGAAACTGAAAAATCCACGGAATCTGTGCCCAGAGATTTTTTGTACGATAAAAGAGTTGTGAACCGAAATGTTTTAAAAAAACTAGTCACTGAACAAGAAGTTAAGAAATATTTATCCGGTTTAAAGGATGAATCACAGAACTGTGAGCCTTTGGATCTGGAAGAGGAAGAATAAGCTTCAATTGATTTCATGAAAATTCAACCCCTCCTCATTGCGATTTATATTGTCTTTCATTCCGTCCAATCATTTGCGCTTCCCAAATTTTCACTTCAGGAAAAAAAGCGATGTTATTCATGCCATTTCAATAAAAATGGGGGTGGGCCGCTCAATGACCAGGGGAAATTTTTTAGCCAGCATCGCACCCTGGATGGATTTCGTGTGGCCGAAGTTACCAAGAAAAAGCCAGAGGTGCTGATTGCCAAACGGGAAAAGCCTCCTGTCATCACTCCTGAAATTGAGAAAGAAAAAGCCAAAGAAGTTATAAGAGAAGAAGAAGAAATTAAAGTGGTCAGTCAAAAGAAGCCTGGAGAGACCTTACTGGATCGCACGTCACTTGGGGCCGATATGGTCATGGCTTTTTTGGTGGATGAAGAAAATGGAGCCCCTCAAAATTTTTTCTTAATGAAAGCAGAGCCACAGGTATCTACCCGAGTGACGGATGATTTTTTAACCGTGTTTGGTTATAATTTTGCAACACCCGTTCTCACAGCTTATGGGCAATATGCGCCGGGAAATTATTATGCTCAAGTGGGGTCATTCCACCTTCCATTTGGTCTGGATGCGTTGGATTATAATAATACCGTCGGAACTTTGATTAAGGAACACTATGATTTGGCGTTGGATACGCGAGATGTGGGTTTGGAACTCGGGTATCGAAGAGATTTTTATGGGCGCATGGCGGTCGTAAATGGTGCCAGACAACCGAGGCAGCGTCCTACGTTAAAGCCCACTTTTGATCGAGATCTCGGATATGTGTTTGATATTGGATATCAAGGGTTATTCTTCGAAGTTCCATTTTTGCTGGGGACCTCCTTTTTGGCGGAAAGACGTATTCCACCTGGTTTGCCTGTAACGGGTATTCCATCTGAACCAATTGATGGAAAAAGGGCGGTGACGACACTCTTTGATTTTTATGGGCAGCTCAATTACAAACGGTTTGGATTGATTGGTGAATTAACGACTGGAAGAAATACCCCGCTCCGAGGGGATCATACGTATGGTTTTTATTTTAAGCCGTCATTTAACATTTATCATTATTGGAATGTGGCGTTTCGCGGGGAACTATTTTCTCAAGATCGACAATACTTAGGCGATAGTCGCATTCGCTATGTGTTTTCCTCCGAATATCAATTTTCAAAATACATCAGCATTGAGGGCATGGTTCGCGTGAACGAAGAGCTCGGAAATATTCCCGTTTCTGCCAACAACGACGCCATCATGCTTCTTACGATGAAATTCTAAACCATTAAGATCATGACCAAAGCCCATAAGGTTGTTCCACTGTCTTTAGACAATGATATCTTAATTAAAAAAGCTGCCTCGCTCATTTCTAATATTGGAAAAAAGGATCAGACTTATTTCTTTGCATCGGTGGAGGATATTAAAAATGAATCTACTCCTGGCTGTGTTTTTTGCCTGATGTCAGATGATCGCTCTCTGGTTGCTTTGTGTGATTGGTCGTGGAGTCTGAAAGACAATGAACGTGTGAGTTTTCTTTTATGGGTAGAACCCGGTTTTTGGAATCATTCTCAATTAAAATTTTTTGTGCGCGAATGCTTTTCCAAGATTAAACAGCAAGCCAAAGCCAGAGGTCTGAATTCAATTGAATTAAGATCGCGCGTAACAGAATTAAAAGACCACAGAAAGTTTTTTGAATCTCTTGGTTTTAAATGGGACGTTACGAGCTATTTAATTGAGATTGATTTTTCTAAAATTAAATCTCAAAGCACACCAAAATATGACATCAAATTATTCGATAAATCACAGATCGATGCATGGAAGAAAATAATCAGAGCAATTCATCCAGGCATGAAGGACAGTTATTTTTCTAAAGAATTGGAGCTTATGAGGAAAGATGATGCGCTGATCTTGGCTTATCAAGATAATGAAGTGGTGGGTCTTATGAGCTGTGTGATTAATCACAAAGAGAATAAATTTTATAATTTTCATGATTCTTGGATCCAAGAATTCATTGCCCTTAAAAATAAAAAATCTCTCCAATTAGAACTACTGGACTTTGCCAAAGAGCACATAAAAAAACACAAGATTGATAAATTCAAGTGGGCTGTTTTTAGCGAAAAAGATCTAAATCATTATAAGGACCTCGGCTTCACTGTGTTTCAAAAGCGCTTGTACTATAAGGGCTGTATTGTTAGGTAAAAATTTTTGATCTGACCAAAAGATTTGACCAATCACGCTCAAATTCAAAAAATTAATAGCAGTTTTTGTTGATGCCTATTTTTATACCATCTCTGAGATGGTATAAATTTGAGCATTTTTACTTA
>CAZDSE010000162.1:0-5231 GCA_964507905.1 uncultured bacterium
CTTTTCCCAGCTTTGAGCTTGCATAAATCACAGGAAAAAAAGCGGCTGATTCATCGGCACCCAGCTCAACAAACAGATCAAATACTTTGTCCAAAACGATTTCTGGTCGCGCAAAGGGTTTGTCTATTTTATTAATGACGACCAAAATTTTAAGTTGGGCCGCCAAGGCTTGCTTTAACACAAATCGGGTTTGAGGCATCGGACCTTCTTTTGCGTCGACCAACAGCAAACAACCATCGGCCATCGATAAGACGCGCTCTACCTCGCCACTAAAATCCGCGTGGCCCGGAGTGTCTATAATATTTATTTTGGTTCCTTCCCAATCAACCGAGGCATTTTTGGAAAAAATCGTAATGCCGCGTTCTCGCTCCAGTTCATTGCTATCCATAATGCAAACGGTGTCTGCAATTTCTTTATTCAGCTTCGTCTTCGATTGGCGGAGCAGGGCATCGACCAGCGTTGTTTTTCCGTGGTCTACGTGTGCGATAATAGCGACGTTTCTAATATTCATGATTTGAAGCATGAATCTATATCAGAATTAAATTAAAAAATACAGTTAAGAAAATTCCCTTGTAATATCCTATAGTTTCATTATAAATTTTTGTTCTATGGAAAAAATCCGTATCGCCATTGTGGGTATCGGAAACTGTGCAAGTTCCCTGATCCAAGGCGGCATTTGACATCGATGGCCGAAAAGTGTGCAAGGATGTTACTGAGGCCATTTTTGCGGCGCCCAATTGTACGACCGTATTTTGCAAGGAACTGCCGAAGAGTCGAGTCATCGTGCGTATGGGCAAAGTATTGGACGGCGTGTCCGAACATATGAAAACCTATAAAGATCAGGAAACTTTTTTGGTGAGCCCTCAGAAAGAAGCGACTCAAGAAGAAGTGATTGCCAGCTTAAAAGAATCGAAAACAGAAATCCTTGTCAATTATCTTCCCGTCGGATCCGAAGAAGCCGTTAAATTTTATGCGACGTGTGCGTTGGAAGCGGGTGTGGCTTTTATCAACAATATGCCCGTTTTTATTGCGAGCCATCCGGAGTGGGCACAAAAATTTGCAGAGAAAAATCTTCCCATTGTGGGAGATGACATTAAATCTCAGTGCGGGGCAACGATTACGCACCGCGTATTATCCGATCTCTTTAAAAAGCGTGGTGTAAAACTGGAACGGACTTATCAATTGAATACGGGTGGAAATACAGATTTTTTAAATATGTTAAACCGTTCACGGTTGGTATCTAAGAAAAAATCCAAAACCGAAGCGGTGCAGTCTATTTTGGCCGAACGATTGGAACCGAATAATATTCACATTGGTCCCAGTGATTATGTGCCTTGGCAAAAGGACAACAAAGTTTGTTTTATCCGGATGGAAGGAAAGCTTTTTGGGGATGTGCCGATGAATTTAGAAATGAGACTTTCCGTGGAAGATTCTCCAAACTCCGCAGGGGTGGTGATTGACGCGATCCGATGCTGTAAATTGGCATTGCAGAGAGGTCAGGGCGGGGTGCTCTATTCTCCCTCATCTTATTTTATGAAACATCCGCCCAAACAATTTCCAGATGCGGTGGCTCACCAAATGACCGAAGAATTTATTCAGGGGACCAGATCTGTCTAAATTTTCTGCATCAATTTTCATTTTGGTACCTGGTACCTTTTGAAATACGCGTGATACGCCTCTAGACATTCCGGACATAATGATTGAAACTGCTTGGGATCGTTCATAATGCATTCGTGATTTTTTTCCCTGCACCTGAAATTTACGGCATGTCGCCGATAAACACAGTTCCAAATGTCCTGCGACGATTGATATTCGTCATTTAACCCCAATGACAGATGCAAAAATTCATGAACAAAAGTTGGAATAGGGGCCGCTTTTCCGATGGCCACATAATTACCAAAAGATGCCATTCCCCAAGGGAGATCCGAATTGGCAATGACAAATATAAAATCAATGGCAGGTCCTGCCTGAGATACGATTTCAGCTTGATCGTAGCTAATGATCAGGCCATCTCCAAAAAGTCTTTCTGTGAGGTACAGAGTTTTATTTTTTTCTTCGTCATCATCCGCAGGAATGAAAGACGATTGAGACGGAGTGCATTTGCGATAAATGGTAAACTGATTTTTAATGGGTTCAATGAGAGGATGACTTAAAAATCCATCGATCATTTTTTGAGAGTCCTCAATAAATGCAGAGCACATGTCTTCAGTATATCCATCAGACAGCAGCATGATTTTGAAACGAGATTTATCACCAGCATAACAAAGTTCCTTTAAGTTTTTCGTCTGTTTAACTGGAATATCCAGGAATCTCAGTGGGACTGGTATGGATTGTAATTCCACAAATATGGTTGTGACCGGTATATTTCTTAAAACAGATATTTCAAAATCAGATTCTGGATCCGGTAGATAGATCATCATTTCTGATGGATCATTTTTCTGTGGGGGAAGAGAGAATACTTTCTCATAAAAGACGTCGGATGAATTTCTTTTCTTAAATTGAAACTTGTACATATCTATTCCGCACCCAAATACTCGAGTGCATTCATCTTCACTTTTAATTCGATCTATATTTTTTATCTTAAACAATCCATCATCTGTGCCGCTATTGGATGGGACTTGAAAGGTAATTTGGAGGATGGACGAATCCGCAAACACTGGCTGAGAGAGTATGAGGCCGATCCAAATAATAAAGAGTGGGTGCTTATGTTTCATTTATCATCCTGAGGGCGCAGCCCGAAGGATCTCTTCTCCTTTGCAATGTCTATGCCAATATAAGCTGCTGAAATTATTTATGATTTTTTTGGATGGCCTGTATATATTTTATCTATTGTTTCGTTCTTTTACATTCGGTACACTATGCCAATGGAAAAAACATTTTCAAATCGAGATCAAAAAATTCAAGAGTATGTGAGACAAACCTTTCAGCCGGAAGATTCTATTTTAAGAGAAATTCGAGAGAGAAGTCAGAAGGCCGGCTTGCCCATGATCCAAGTGGCAGACATGGATTCCCTTCATCTGGAAGTGATTACGAAAGCCATCGGAGCCAAGAAGGCTGTCGAGATTGGGACGTTGGGTGGTTATTCGGGTGTGGCCATTGCCAGAGGACTCGCCAAAGGCGGAAAACTGTATACGTTTGAATATCACGAACATCATGCCAAAGTGGCTCAAGAATCTTTTGAAAAAGCAGATGTGTCAAAGAAAGTTCAGATCTTAATCGGTTCGGCAATCAATAATCTTTCTAAGATTGAACGTTTTGGTCCATTTGATTTAATTTTTATTGATGCAGACAAAGAAGGCTACCCCAATCATCTGGCGTGGGCGGAAAAATAACTGCACGCTGCAGGGATTCTCTTCGCCGATAATACATTCGGATTTGGAATGATTGCCGATCGAGATATTGGGGACAAACAAACTGCGAGAGACGTTCAATCCCTTCGTGACTTTAATTCCAAACTTGCTAAAAATCCCCGCTTTCGCGCAACGATTTTACCGACAGGCGAGGGACTCACGTTTGCAGTGAAGGTGAAGTAGTCACTCTTCTACAGCATAAAGCCAGATGCTCCGATAACAAAGATGCCAATCATTCCAACGCCAACAGATCCGAAAAAAACAACAATGAAATCATTAAACGGCGGATAATAGGAAAATGAAATAAAGAGCCCAATCACACCTGCCAAAATCAATAAGTAACCCAGCAATCCTCCGATGGCTTGTGCGGTCGAAGGCCCTCCATTATATGACCTATTTCTCATTTGATTTGCAATTTCTGTGAATGTTTTGGCGTAGCCCACCTCATGGGCGCGATTTTGAATTTGAGTTATGAATGCCTCATGATTTTGGATTGTAGCATTTTTCAGCGCAGTTTCTAATTTCTGCTTATTTGTTTTTGTTCTATCGGACATCGCGGATAAAATTGCTTCTGATGGTGACAAAGTGTGAATGGTTTCAATCGTTTTTTGAGCTTCAGTTTCGTCAAGGGTATTTAGTTGATAGAACGCATGTTGATATAACAGATTGAAATTTTTATTTGCAGTCGCAATTAATTCCTGATCTGCCGTTTCTATTCCCATGGTGTCTTGAATCTTTTGATAATATTTTCCTTGTTCCTCCCATTTATGAGCGAGACTTAGCCTGAGATCAGAAATGATTGAAGACTTCAATTCAAGACCATCAGAGCATATTCCTTTTGAGAGCCATACAGATTGTGTGACAAACAAGAGCGCCGATAGAACGAGTGAAAAATAAGTTTTCATTTTTATTTCCTCCATTTATGGCTTCACCCAATAATGGGGTTCATGTGTGAAGTCAATACTCCGCGCCATTTTCTGTGGACAAAGCCTCAAAAATCGACTTTTGTCCACAGGGCGTGTCCATGAAATTTGACAGGCGGTTCATTGTCGGTTATATCCCTCCAGCATGAATGCAGTTTGCGCAGTGAAACCTCCTTCCAATGATTTTAGAATCTTTCTTCAGTCTGAACTGATCCGACGATGTAAGGCGAACCCTCTGTATTCATTGAGGGCATTTGCGCGGACATTGGACATTGAGCCATCATTTTTGTCTAAGATTTTAAAGGGAAAAAGATCCGTGACCGAGAGTATGCTTTTTCATTGTGCAAGTCGGTTAAATCTAGATTCGAAGGATATATTTCGATTTAGAAATCTGAATAAAGTGGACAGTCCAAAATCGAAATTGGGAATGAACTATCAGCAGCTGGCCTACGACCATTTTCAAGTCATTTCGGATTGGTATCATTATGCCATTTTAGAACTTGTTACGGTTAAGAAGTTTAAGCCGTCTACCGTTTGGATTGCCCGAGTACTTGGAATCTCACAAGCCGAAGCTCAAGCTGCGGTGGAGAGATTATTTAAGCTTGGATATTTAAGGGAGGCTGAAAACAAAAGTTGGGTGAATGCATCAGGCAATAACACAACGATTGGGAATAAGTTTACTGCAATAGCGCTCAAAAAAATGCAAAAACAAATTTTAGAAAAGGCGACAATTGCCTTGGACGAAACCCCCTATGATCGACGTAGCCAAAGTGCCATGACCATGGCAATTGATCCCAGCCTTCTTCCGAAAGCCAAGAAGAGAATCGTCACTTTTCAAAGGAAGCTCTGTAAATTTTTGCAAAATCAAGGACCAAAGAAGGAAGTCTATCATATGTCTATTTCTCTTTATCCCGTTTCACAGGTGACCTTAAAAAAATGAATAAAAAAATATTAATCG
>CAZDSE010000163.1:0-5181 GCA_964507905.1 uncultured bacterium
AACCAGATTATACAATCTTTCAAGAAAATATATCCGCCTTCATCCCACAAATTTATGATGAGATTTTACTTCAAGAAACTCGCAAGCAAACATTGCTTGCGGAAACTGGTAAAGACGAAGTTGACTTTTCTCGCTATGAAGCAGGTCTGATGCACATTTCTAAAGACAATCAAATGTATTATGAAACCGTAAATCGAATTTATCCCGAAATGAAACACGCAGTAGCCTATGGTCTCATTCAATATTTAAAAACAATCGATTATCCAAAGATAATCAAAAATTTTGAATCAATACTCAGACAAGAAGTCATATCCGATCAAGAACTCTATGAGCTGGCCATGCAAATTCAGGTAGCAACCAGCCAGATAGAAAATCAAATCTCAAGAGATGACATGCTTGCAAATACACCGGACAGCCCCTGGTCCCATTGGTTGGGTCATTCGGTATCACCTGGGCTTGTCCTCACTGGAAATATTTGTGCCGCTGGATCCGTCATATGTATCAGCATGGGACTCATTGCCGGAGCTCCTGCACTCTTTGAATTGGGCAAAATGAGCGCGCTATATGGATTTACATTTTTAAAAAATTGGGGCAGAGGCATCATGGCTCTTCGTAAATTTGATTGGGCGCTATGTGCCATCCTTGCGGTCACTTATGAAAGTGTCCTTCGACTCGATAATAGTAACCATGGAATCATAACGGATGGAAACTTTATCACCAATAGCGGAAAACATTTTTTGAGCTTGGCTCTATTGGCTGGAGGATTGAGAGCGCTCCCCACAGCCATTCAGAAATTTTTGCCTGCACTCACGATTCCGCTAATGGGAGCAGCCACGGTCCATCATTATAAAAATAAAAATTATTACCAAATGGGACTTGCTCTGGCACTCACGACCACCTGTACATATCCAGTATTCAGAGCAATTCTACCAAATCCAACAATCACCTATCATCCCTCGACTCTCATTCGCATGAGATTTCGAATCCCTCATACAGATAGTTTCCCAGAAGAAAGCAATTTTATACCAGAACCATCTCCATCTCCTGAATTGAATGACACATTTGATGTCTATGGAGATGCAATAAAAGCATTGGGGTCTCGTGACCCTCGAAATATTTTGAATGACTGGATTACAACAAATAATACATTTCCGACAAGACCAACTGCAATTGCAAAACCCACAGTTACTCCCACGAATGAAACCTTGGCAGCCTTAAAAGAACAAACAGAAACCATGACCCTAACGCTCGGTAATATTGAAGTAGCCTATGATCCCCTCCCCTTAGATGTGACTCAAACTCTGCTCCCCTACGTCATGGATCCGGGAGTTACTCCCCCATCCAAAGACAAACATCGCGCACTCATTGCCCGAACGGAGCAAGACGAAGATGGCAACACACATATCATTGGGCTCGAGTTTCAAGACGTCACATCCACACAACTTCAATCCTATCTCACCCATCCGAATTTTTCCGTAATGGGATTTTATATGGAAGGAGCATCTGCATATTCTGACGGTTTCCCCCAGGGAAAAAAGAAGAATGTGCCTTCACAATCAGTTGCATCTGGATCACGGGGTACAATCGATGAAGAAAAACTACTCAGTGAATTCACGAAATTAAAACAAAGTGTTCGCGATGAAATTACGAGATTATTTTTAAAATTTGAAATCCCCGTCATGGATTTAATATCCACATTTAAGGAAGTAAAAGCCGACCTTCACTACCCAAACTCACTTGCGCTTGAAATGATAGAAGAATCCTTGAGGCAAGGAATCCCCATTCATGATGTCGTGGATTTTTTGAAAGAACGCGATGCAGCCTTAAGAGAAAATTCCAAATCCCCTCAATTTACCGATGAATTTTTACAATCACAAGAAAGTGACTTGCCAACCCCTTTACCAACCGAACTTCCACTTTCAATAAGCCTCTTGGACATGATCGATACTAATGCGCTCGATGTCACAGAAGAATTTAGACATGAAGTCGATCAAGTGATTGGCCCCAAAATAGACGCTTTGGTGGACCGCTTTGGCACGAGCCGAACATCGATCTACGTGGCAATAAAGGGATTAACCGATCAACTGGGATTAACCTATGATCATGCAGTCTTAGATCTCGAACAATTCTTGTCAGCTCAAGAAGAAAACACAAACGCATTGGCCAATGAAACCGTCCAAGAAGAAACCATAAAAGAAGAGCTTCAATTTCTGATGCCCAAAGAAAATATCGGATATCGCATTCTTGGAGGCACTCGGACCAGTCTGGTCTTAAGACCCGAAAATATTGCTCCCGATAAAATGCGGTCCATTAACACATTCATTCAATCACACAAACAATGGCCGTTTCGAGATCGAGCCATGACCCGAGAAGAAAAAATATTGGCTGCAACCATTTTAGATCATGGCGGATATGCTGCAGTCTTTCCCTACATATGGGAAGCGAATCAAAAACTCCCCATGGTGAGAGCTTACTTTGATATCAAAACAGCCGCTCAGTTATTGGATTCTCATGTGGCCAACCATCGAGCACTTCCAACTCGACCCACTACAAAGGACCCAGTGGATCAAGTTCAGCAACTCTATTGGATCATGCAGTATCATGGCGGAGCAGAAAAAATTCTTCCTCTTTTAAGTAGCCATTCACAAAACATACTCACTGAAGAAACTTGGACCAAGCCTTTGGCAAAATTAAATATAGTGATTGCTGCCATTCAAGATTGGCCAGATAAAAAACAATATCCCGACCTTGCCGCTTTTATCAGCCATCACGGAAAGGCCAAAATATTTGACAATCTTACCAGTGAAAATCAAGCCTTGTTTAATATCCGAAGAAGCATTGCCCCCATGGAAGTCATTAATGACTGGCTCTCCTCCCATCCGCATTTGCCGCGATTTTTGCAGACTGAATTTGAAAATCGCCGCCTCACAGATGAAGAAAGGCAAGAGCGATCGATTTATATTGCCATTCATATCGATCGCAGTGGATTTAAACATATATACGATCAACTCACTCCCCAAAACCAACAAAATTTTTGGATCCGACTTAAAGTTCAGCCCTATAAACTCTTAAAAGAATGGATCCTGGAACACAAACGCTGGCCCTTGATTTACTCAGAGGATTCTGAAGAACATGCCCTAGCCTTATTGGCGCCCAATGTTGAGCGCCGTAGAGAAATATTTCGTAAGACATTCTCATGGGATACTAAAATTTACAAAATAGAAGAACTTGATCAAAATCTAATCGTAGAAACAAATCGTTGGATTTCTACTCACGACGAATGGCCTCACAGAACGTCGCTGGACCCTACAGAACAACAATTGGCAATGAAAATTAGTCTAATAGCAAACCGACAAAGCATTTATCCTTATCTATCACACCAAAATAGGATGAAGCCAAATATCAGATTATATTCAGAGCCTTTTCATTATCTAAACGAGTGGATTTCCTCCCACCAGAGATTTCCTTCTGATCGATCTTCAGATCCGGAAGAAAGAATGTTGGCGGATTGGATCAAGAGTTATCATGGAAGACCCATCATATTCGGCATGCTAGATGAAGAATTACAAGATACATCTGATATAGCCATGGAGGCAAAGGTTGCTGGGATCATCCATATCTTAAATCACTGGATATGGGAAAATAAGAAAATTCCCTCTGCCTTGCATCAGGATAACCAAAAAAAAGGAAATATATCTCCCGCTCGATTATTGGAACATCGTTTGGCATGTGCAATTCACGATAATGGTGGTCGTAAATTCATTTTACCTCTTCTAAATCCAAGATGTCAGAGCATTAGAGAAGTTAGACTTGCACTGGATCCGTATGGCTTCATTAGCGAAAGACTTGTAAACCTCAATCGGTGCTTTAAATCTGGCAAAGGGCACTCAGATATAGAGGGAACTCGAACTGAGGAAGATGTCTTAAGCGTATGGGTGACTCGTCATGGAAATTATGCAGGTATTTATCCAAAATTAACTCCTCAAGCCCAGGCCATAACTGAAGTACGCTTAAGAGCAAGACCCATAGCGTTGATAGAAGAATGGGTCCTCACTCAAAAAAGAAAACCACGCAATAATGAATTATCCACACCTTTAGAACTCAAACTCTTTAATTTTATTCGAAAAAATAAAGGATCAAACGGACAAATAGCCTGGAAAGGTTGGATCCACGATCTATCCGAAACCTGCCAAAAAATTCAAAATGGCGAAAAAGTATCTGAAGAGGAAATTCAACAAGATCTGAAACGCATTCGAGAGCAATAAGCCCAGCATTGACTTGAGAAGCTGAATAGTCAATAAAAGCATATTACTTATGGGAAAACTGTTAAATGTGATTACGCCACTCCATCTGCGGGGCAAGCGGGATGTTATCAGCCGAATGACGAATGACAAAGTCCATTGTATGAAAAAAGCTCGAGAATTTGGATCCGACTTTTGGGATGGAGAAAGTCAGTATGGGTATGGTGGATATAAATATGATGGCCGCTGGAAAGGGGTGGCTCAAGAGCTCATCAAAATTTATGATTTAACATCCAATGCTCGAATTTTAGATATCGGATGTGGAAAAGCACATTTACTATATGAATTTAAAAAATTATTACCACAGGCGACATTATGTGGGGCTGACATTTCCAAACATGCGATAAATACTTCACCCGAAGAAATTCGAAGTTCACTCCGCCTTCATCGAGCCCAAGATCCGTTGCCATGGGAGAATCATTATTTTGATTTGGTGATCTCAATAAATACTTTACATAATTTGCGCATTTTTGATTTAAAAATCGCAATTCAGGAAATTGAGCGTGTGGGAAAGAAAAAATATATCGTTGTTGAAGGATATCGAAACGAACAAGAACTCTTTAACTTACAATGCTGGGCTCTGACCGCTGAGTCTTTCTTTCATAAAGACGAATGGCTGTGGCTATATAATCACTTCGGCTATAGCGGTGATTATGAATTCATTTATTTTGAGTAAAATGTGTGGCGGTGAGGGTAAGGTATTCGAACCGGTATTGGCAAGGGATATTTTCCCTTTGATGGATAATAAATTGCCCTTGACTACGACCCAAAAATAATGGTAATATTTGGGTCGTGTTCCAAAGATTAGTCAACATATCAAAATCACAGTCTTTTTTTCTATTTGGCGCAAGAGGGGTTGGAAAATCAACTCTTTTAGATC
>CAZDSE010000164.1:0-5175 GCA_964507905.1 uncultured bacterium
ACTGGAGAACGAAAAACATCGGCTGCGATGGACGTCAGAAGCTCTGAATCTAAAAAAGCGTAATGGGTGTTTGTAACTAAGGTGTTGGTTTAAAAAATATTCCCTTGAAAAAAAATATCCCCTCACAAGTCTATGAACTGGATGCACGACGTCTCGGATTTAAACTCGTTGCAGGCGTAGATGAGGTCGGTCGTGGATGTTTGGCCGGGCCGGTGATTGCCGCAGCTGTTATTCTTCCCTTAAAGCATACGATCGTTGGACTGAGAGATTCAAAACTTTTAACACCCGCCAAAAGGGAAGTGCTTTATCAAGAAATCTATCGTCAGGCCCAATCCATAGGGATTGGATCCGTCGATGCCCCAATGATAGACGAAATTAATATTTTAAAAGCATCCATGCTGGCCATGAAAAAAGCAGTGGAGGCATTGCGTCCCATCCCCGATTTTTTATTGGTGGATGGAAATATGGCAGATATTTGTTCTATTCCGCAGCAATCGATTGTTAAAGGCGACCGGTTGTCAGAGTCGATTGCGGCAGCTTCCATTGTGGCCAAAGTGTTTCGAGATAGTCTTATGAAAAATTACGATGAAACGTATCCCAACTATGGTTTTTCAATTCACAAAGGATATCCAACAGAGCAACATGTTCAAGCCATTCGGCTGCATGGGGCATCTCAGATTCATCGAAAGACATTTCAGGGTGTAAAGTAATCATGTCTCACAATTTGCAGTTTGGTCAGTGGGGCGAAAAAGTCGCCAAGCAATATTTGGAAAATCATGGATTTAAGATTATGGCCACGCACTGGACCTGCCGCTGGGGTGAGATCGATATCGTTGCGAAGAAAGCCGACACCCTTCACTTTGTCGAAGTAAAATCACGAAAAGAACATGTGATGGATTCCATGAGTTGGCAGAAACAAAATCGATTGCTTAGATCGGCCCAGGTGTATTTAAAGCAACATCATGCGTCATTTGACCATTATCAAATTGATTTTATAGGGATTGAAAATGCCCAACAGAAGATCAAAATAAATTATTTAGAAAATATCGTTGAAGAAAATGGCAGACGCTAGGCTCTGCCGCCTTTGATGAAGTTGCGATTATATATTCGATAACTTTGTGTCGCTTTCCCTTCTGGACCTAAAATATCAAATTTGCTTCTTCCTTCTAAAGATCTAAATATTTTTTGATATTCTGGAGATAATCCGTAATATTTGGGCGGAATTTGTGATTTGTTCAATTTCTTTAAAAACTGAACAAAGGGTTTTATTCCAGAGCTCCCCACAAATTCGAGCTTTTCAAAATTAAATAGAATCTTTTTATTCTTCTTGCCTTGAACAACTTCCAATAATTTTTCTTTAATGGCACTCGAGTGTTCAAAATCCAAAAATCCCTCAAATCGAATCACCGATACCCCGTTTACATGTTCTATGGTTGCTTTCATACGATACCTCCCTATATATTAACTGTAATATAACATAGAGATTGTGAGTTAAAAAGAGGGAATGCCTAAAAAGTTTTATTTTGGATAAAATATTTATGACCGGAACATTATTTATAATCGGAACCCCCATCGGAAACGTCAAAGATTTGACGTTGAGGGCGATTGAAACACTAAAAAGTCTCAAGATCATCGCCTGCGAGGATACCCGAGACATGCAAAGACTTCTACGCGAGATTGCGAATCAAAATCGTATTGAGCTCATTTCTTTTTTTGATCAAAACGAGAGGCAAAAAGTGCCAGGCCTCATTGACCGTTTAAAACGAGGGGACGATATGGGGCTTTGCTCCAGTCGGGGGATGCCATCTATTTCAGACCCTGGATTTGTATTGATTCGAGAGGCGATCAAAGAAAACATTCCAGTGAAAGTAATTCCAGGGATATCGAGTGTCTTGACTGCACTGGTGGCGTCGGGGTTACCGCCGGATAAGTTTTTATTTTTGGGATTTCCACCCAGGACTGAAATCAAGCAAAAGAATTTTTTTGAGCGTTATCGTGATCTAGACGTGACTCTTATTTTCTTCGAATCTGCTCAACGATTATCAAAAACTTTAAATAATTTAGCCCCGTTATTTTCTGGATGGCATATTGCCATCTGCCGCGAATTGACGAAGCCATATGAGGAAGTGATACGGGGAACATATGGGGAAGTTTTGGCGCATGTATCTACGAAGCCGATTAAGGGTGAAGTTACTGTGGTGTTGTCTGCTAAGGCGTAGTGCGATACAACATGCGTGGGAACGGGATCGTTTCGCGGACATGTTCCAGCCCACAAATCCATGCTACGGCTCGCTCGATTCCCATTCCAAATCCCGCATGGGGGACTGCGCCATATCGACGGACGTCCAGATACCATTCAAAATTTTTGGGATCGAGGTTGTGTTCTTTTATTTTTTGGAGAAGCACATCAATATTTTCTTCACGCTGTCCACCGCCTACGATTTCACCGTAGCCTTCTGGGGCCAAGATATCCATAGATCGGGAGAGCTTTGGGTTTTTGGGATCAACCTTCATATAAAAGGCCTTAATGGCCGATGGAAATCCATGGACGATAAACGGGCGGTCAAATTGGTTGGCCAAAACCGTCTCGTCTGTACTACCAAAATCTCCACCCCAGGTGAAATTCACCCCTGCCTTTTTTAATCGATCGCAGGCTTCGTCATACGAAATTCTGGGGAGTGGGGCCTTGGTGTTTTCAAGCGTTTCAATTTTTCTGCCCAAATGCTCCAATTCCTTCTTCTTATTTTTAACGACTCTTTGAACAATATGTTCCAGGAAGTCCTCAGCCAATTCCATGTCATCTTCCAAATTATTAAAAGCAACCTCTGGCTCAATCATCCAAAACTCGGTGAGATGTCTTCGGGTTTTGGATTTTTCAGCGCGAAATGTGGGGCCAAAACAATAGACTTTTCCAAATGCCTGACATGCGGGTTCTAAGTAGAGTTGTCCACTTTGGGTGAGATACATCTTGTCATCAAAATATTTTACTTCAAAGAGGGTGGTGGTGCCTTCACATGCAGAAGGTGTAAAAATGGGAGCGTCAATTCGAGTAAAGCCTCGCCCCTGAAAAAAATCGTGGCTGGCCCACATGAGTTCGTTTCGAATGCGCATAATGGCATGCTGTCTGGAGGATCTGAGCCACAAATGTCTTAAATCCATGAGGTAATCGACGCCATGTTCTTTGGGTGTAATGGGATAGTCCTGAGTGATATGGATGGCTTGAATGGTTTTTACACCCAGTTCAAAATTGCCCTTATGCTCTCGAACGGTGCCAGTCACCTGAATCGAAGACTCTTGGGTAAGCTTATCAAATAAGTCCCAAGAGGTTGTATCACATTCGCCATTCACCAAAATGCCTTGAAGCATGCCCGTGCCGTCTCTGATCACCAAAAATTTAACTTTACCGCTGGAGCGAGTTGTATAGACCCAGCCATAGAGAGTGACATCTTTGCCGAGGTGAGAAGAAAGAGATTCAATATAGATACGTTCACGCATGTAAGGACGATGTAACTAAAAATAGAAAAAAATACAAGAGATCCTTCGTCTTTAGGTGGCTTCCAGATGTCCTTTGAGACACGCTGTCGCTATCGTCTCTTCAGGAAATCTGGAAGCCACCTAGAGGCGAAAGATGACAATTAGCCCCTAAATAGCAAAATAAACGCTGCCAAAATCAAAAATCCATAAAAAAACACATGGAGCAAGGGGATTTGCAAAACTTTCTTTGTGTACATTTTTTCCATTAGTTTTAGATTAAAGAGTTTCTTTAAGAAAGTCAAATAGATGGCTATTCTTCATTGCTTTCTTCAAGATCCTCCAGGGGAGGTTCTTCATAGCTTCCATCCATATCATGGGCTGCTTGGGGCATGGCATTAAAGAATTCGTTTGAAATTTTTCGATCTAGCTCAGGTTGAGACAAGGTGGGAACCTCATCTTCTGGAATGGATCGTGAAGCCTGATCTTCATCAGATGTGGTGCTCTCTTCGGCCCAAGAAGGGAGTGAGTTCAACACCCATATTCCACTGCATAAAGTGATTAAGACCAGCCATTTTTTCATAAATTCCCCCATTTATAAGTATTTTACCACACTCCATTTTTCGACGGAAAAAACTTTGCAGCGGTTATTTTTGGCATATTTGCATTTGCTCTTCTGTTGGCTAGAATAAAGAGTAGAGGTGGGGTGAATCATAAAATTTTAATGTTATTTTAATTTGATTTTAACTATGATCTGAAGGGAGTCGTGGAACGTATGTGGCCTTGGAGACAAAAGAAAGTGAATATGGCTCATTTGGAAGAAAAGATTGTAAAAAACGATCAGACCCCAAAATTTAACTCCGTCGTGGAGGCATTGGAACATTGGAGTAAAAAGAATCCCGATGGCACTTATTGTACGATAGAGACCTTGGAGGGGAAGGAAGATATTACGTTTAGAGATCTCTATGAAGATTCTTCCAAACATGCCGCCAATCTTCAAAAATTGGGATTAAAACGTGGGGACAGAGTGATTGTGGCGGTGCCCAATGGGAAGTCATTTTTAACGAGTTTTTTGGGAACCTTGATGGCCGGTGGGGTGGCAGTACCTGTGGTCACCCGAGAAGGGGTGTTGCAGGGTCTCACCCGAGCGACCGAAGTGTTTGGTCATATCTTTCGAGATGCGGCGGCGAAATATGTGCTGACCACACAAAAAAATAAGGAGATCTGGGAGAAGGCATTGGAAAAAACAAATGATGCAGCGACGATCTCGCTCGTGGATCGGCTTCCAAAACCAGTTCAGTTGTCGTTTAACCCGCTTCAAATTTTTCCAGAGGACATGGCTTTTATTCAATATACATCGGGAAGTACCAGTCTCCCCAAGGGTGTAGTCATTCGCCACCATCAATTGATTGCGCAGCTCGAATCCATTGCCCATGGACTTAAATCCAATGTGAAAGATTGTGCGGTGAGTTGGCTCCCTTTGTTTCATGACATGGGATTAATCGGTGCATTTTTGCATTCGTTATTTGTGGGAATGAGGCTCATTCTTATGTCTCCAGAACGATTTATTTTTGATCCCAAACAGTGGCTGATTGCGATCTCAAAATATCGCGCCACGATGTCGGCGGGGCCAAATTCTGCATTTAATCTTTGCGCCAAGAAAATTAAATCTGAAGATTTAAAAGATGTTGATCTGTCCAGTTG
>CAZDSE010000165.1:0-5153 GCA_964507905.1 uncultured bacterium
ATGGATTTGGGTCTGACACCCAAATCCATTGCTACTCAAATCAAAAATCAACTCTATGGAATCAAAGCAACGACACTTCATGCGGAGGGAAGAGATTTGGCGGTCATGGTCCGTGGCAGTGACAGATTGATTGAAACCCAAAGTCACATTTCAGATTTATTGATTCCGACTCCGCTTCATACGTTTATCCCCCTTCACTCAGTGGGGAGTCTCAAAGAAGTGTATTCCCCCTCTCAAATTGACCGGGAAGAAAAGGAAAAAACACTCACCGTACTGGCCAATCTCAATGCGTCCGAATCACCAGAAGTGGTGTTAAAAAATATTCCAAAGTCCAGGCTGCCTCAGGGATATTCACTGCAAACTGGACCCCAAATTAAACTCTATCAGATGTCTTTTTTAAGTTTAAAAGCGGCACTCATTATTTCCATTATCTTGATTTATATGATTATGGCGGCACAATTTGAATCCCTCGTGCATCCATTTACCATTCTCTTTTCAGTTCCTCTGTCCATGATCGGAGTCACTGCAGCGCTCATTCTTTTTGGAAAATTGCTCAGCATCTCAGCATACATTGGAATCATCATCCTCGCAGGAATCAGTGTGAATAATGCGATCATCTTAATTGATTACATAAACATTTTGAGACGCCGAGGTGTTGATCGGGAGGAGGCCATCATGATCGCCGGGAAGAGACGACTGCGTCCGATTCTCATGACCTCCATTACGACCATCATCGGGATGGTCCCCATGGCGCTGGGAATTGGCGCCGGGACCGAACTCTATCAACCCCTGGCCATTGTGATGATTGGGGGCATGGCGAGCTCCACGCTTCTCACGCTTCTATTTATTCCCACAATTTATTGCTTTTTTGATGACCTGTCCGATATACTGGGAATTGGATTATTGAAACTGCAATTGGGGATACAAAAGAAATTTAATGAATAATAAATGGCCCTCAGAATGTTTTATGATCTTACTTCTTATGATTTCATTGCTCACTTCTTGCTCTTCTACACCCTCCAAAAAATCACAAAATGACCCGTCGCAAGAAGTGGCCTATACCGAAGAAGAATTGTGGCATGCAATTTCACAACTGGCGTTTGTTTTTCCCATTCATGATCAGTCGAAAGAAGATGGCACGGTAGAATCCACCTGGATTTATGAAAACCAATTGTCTCGCTATAAATTTTTTGTGACGATTGAAAAAGACAAATCCTCACCAGAATTCTTTGTCGACATTCAGAATCAAAATCGCAAATCCGACTCTTCCGAATGGACCTGGACGGAACCTTCTATGGACAAAGAAGAAAAAATAAAACACTTCATTCATGAGCATCTCAAAAAAAATAGAGCTGCCTAAAATTATTTTTTTCTACGGATCGATGGCCGGCGTTGCCTTGCTTTGGATTTTTGTCATGCGCCTTCCCATTACATTTTTCGGATGGGAGGGTTTGCCCGAAGCGTATGTGATTGCATTTTTGATTTTTATTTTTTCGACAGCGATCAGTGTCAAAAGTCAATGGGGCAAAAAATTAGAAGAACTATTTGCCAGTCTCTTAACTCCCATTCCAATCCCAGCGATTCTAATGCTTTCGCTCTTAAGCAGTGTCGGTGAGGAATTGTTTTTCAGAGGCGCCCTTCTCAATCAATTTGGGCTCATTATTTCTAGCCTCTTATTTGGATTGGTTCATTTTCCCATTTATCGATCTATGATCCCGTGGACCATCATGGCAAGCCTCATGGGATTTGTTTTGGGCGGCCTCTATCTCTATTCGGGAAATCTCTTAGCTCCGATCGCTCTACATTTTTTAATTAATTTTTTAAATATTTGGGCGATTAATCAGAAGTATGGGTATGTGTGGTAAAGGTATTTAAAATAACGGCACATCTACAGATAAAATAAATCCACTGACTTTCCGATGTCTCAGATATTCGCTACTAAAAATGATAAAATCCCACCACGCATGCGCGGCAATATTTTCTCTCAACGAAAACTGATTACGTTCTACGAGCCAGCCATAGTAGACACCTTTTAAACCCGCAAATACTGGGCGAACCCAGGTCTCCCATTGTGGGACACCCGCCACATCCCCTCTATAATGAAGCCATCCAAATAAAGCCGCCTGGGTAAAAATAGCCGGCCATTTCCTCCCCCACATCTCCTTAAATTCCGGCTGTAAATACCCTCTAAAAAACGCTTCTTCCCCAACCCCAATTCCATCCGATTGTCCGGCCAAAAGCGGGACGGCCCATGTAGCACCGGATGAGACACGATACTTTTGATCATCCGCAAGCGCCACAAGCAGTTCAAGACCCGCAATGGTCAATGTGGGTACCAGAAATGTCCATCGCTGAAGCAGCTCTGTATCAAATGGAGACGTGAATAAATCCCATAATGAGTCCTTAGAAATCTCTGACAGGTATCCCTGATTTGACATCGCCAACCTTGCATCTTGATAGGATGAATACGCATTATAGAAATGTTCATTTTGAGCCAAATAGTATAAATTCACTGCCAGCATATCTCCTTGTCTGGTATCTTGGTTTACACCAATTACGACTCCAGTCACCAAACTTGCTTCTGATCCCAAAAAAAGAAATCCCTTTCCCCATGCCCCTTGATACATATGTCCCGAACCGGGAATGACGGTGGAAAAAATGCCAGACCACGTCGGACTTTTATAAGCCGTAACTGTATTGGCTTTAAATGAAGCATCGTTCTTATTTTCTGGCTGATTTTCCTGATTTTCTGTCTGATTTTCCGTAACATGATTGGCGGCATATAAATGAATCGAGAGCGAAAGCAATACACTGAGCATCATGAATCTAAACATAGGGGGCATTTGTCACATGCATCGACCCTATGTGTCAACTAAACCTTCGGCATCCTCCAATCGTCATTATTTTAAGCTCGGCATCTGCTGTCCAGTATAAATCCTTGTCCCCATAGAAAGAAGGTGTTCATGAAGCGATTTATCCTAAAGGAGATATGTATTTCCTTTATTCTGGGGATCCCACTGGTATTTGGAGCACCCAAAGTGGCTCAGAAATTTTATTGGTATCCAACCGAATCGAATCTGCTAAAAAAAGAAGCGACTCTTGAAGCACGCACATGGAAATTTGTAACTCCCCTGGGACTCTTGCTCTATTACGGACAATTTCCCTGGTCAGATCAGACAAAATATTTAGAGAGTCATGACATTGCAGATCTTCCCGCGTGGCAGGGATATATGTTGGCCATCTATGCATTTAAAGAAGCAGTCACAAAATATGATTTCGACCCACAAATTTCTTTTTTGGCCGATGGGTTTTTAAAATTTTACGAAGTCACTGGCCAACCTGGCCTTTTGGGTCGGTCAGCGATACCAGATTACTCTGGCCCACGACTTCCCTGGATGACAACGCAGATTCAACAACCCACCAAATACTGGCTCCAAGGTCCAAACGGACAGTGGTGGAGAAAAGGATTGGCCAAGGATCATATTCAACTGGCGGCGATGGGATGTGCGATCCCTCTTACATTAGATCGCAAAGGTGAGATCACGCTACTTCCCTCCACCAAGCAAAAATTAATCGATGTCCTCGTCCCACTGGTCAAGCGCCTCGCAAAATATGATTTTAAAATTGTGGATGAAAATTTAAAAACAACAGAATTTGGAGATTTGAGCTCACAATTTTTGAATGGCTTTAATCAAATCTTGGTTTTGCACATGTTGAGATCAGCCTCCTTTTACGACCCATGGATTGCCAAGCTGTACGAGAAGAAATTAAAAGAATGGGCCAAAACGATCGGATTTTCATTTGAACTCCTGGGAAACATTGTCACATTTAAACCGGCCTGGAAAAAAAGAGGAACCACCCATCGTCCGAAAACGACAGATATGCAGGCCATCGGAGCGGCGTATTTGTCACTGGCACTTCAAGAAGACCGACGAAAATATATGAAATCCATTCGACATGGCATGTCCGGACTTTGGAAATTTATGAAATATTAAAGAAATCCCATGATCACCATTCCATATGTGGCCACCATTCGTTCTCAGGAAACTCAAGCACTAAATGATGTCATCGAGGACTTGAGAGATTATCCGATCGAAAAATATGACGCCGACACCGGCGGAAAAATTACCAATACCATACAACCTCTCGCCAACCGGCCGTATAATACGAATTATTGGAAAGGGAATCCCTTTGAAGTCATCGACCATGCTCCCACACCCCGCACGGGACAGGAAGATGAATTTGCCAATCCAGATTATCTCATGGCGTATTGGATGGGACGATATTTTGGGGTGTTGCCCGTAGAATAGACATTTGCAGTTTTAAGCCACTTTTTTATTATTCACTTTCACTTCAATCGTCGCATCCAATGCCCATAGAAGTTTTAACATTTGATCAATCGTTTTTCCATAAAAAGCCTGATTGATTAAACGATAAAACTGCGAAGGAAATATTTTCATCCGACGCATGACTTCCCGTTTATTGACCTTATTTTTTTCAATGATGTCTTGGGCCTGACATGTCAGCTTATACAAAAGCATATCCCCCACATATTCCGGATCTTTATTGTATTCCAAGACAGCGTCGAAGGGAACAGTATCTTCTTCGCCGGATTCCAAGATATAAGTAAATGCATGCAAACCACATTCAGGATCAGCATAGGCTTTTTTAATCTTATTGGTCCGTGTTGGAACAAGTCGAAGCTTTGAATAAGGAAGAGGTAAATTCCCTTTGGCACTCAGAATATAAAAACACCTTTTCTTATTATCAAAACTGACACCTCTAATCTTTAAGCCTCTAATCACTTTCATAACTTACCTTCCTCTATTAATCTCATGATGATCTTGTAAATGCGTCTATTGATTCCCCCGAGTAAAACTTTTCTCTTGTCTAAGTCCCACTTTAACACCCACCCCTTCTTCCCTTCTACGTGCACATGTCTCCCATGATCACCTATCCACGTATGAAACATATAATTTCCTCTTCTGATCTTTCCCATAAATAGTATCAAAAATGTTACTTCTTGTAAAGCTCCTTCTTCATGTTCTGCAATGTAATTACTGCAAATCACGTGCCAGTAAAAATCACTGAGTTTAAGCACAAAATTCGTTCGGACCCGGTCGGAAATCCGACAAAGATTGAGTAAATATTGG
>CAZDSE010000166.1:0-2248 GCA_964507905.1 uncultured bacterium
AAAGTGTTACCCATGTCTCCGGTATAATCTGTAACCCATGTGTCCGGTATGGACCTCCTTGGATATGGTCGGGGTGAGCCGATTCGAACGGCCGATCTCTCGCACCCCAAGCGAGTGCTCTGGACCAGGCTGAGCCACACCCCGATAAATTAAATCACCATAAACATTTACTAAAAAGAGCTTTAAAAGACTACTCATTTTTGATGATGTATCGAATACCACTTGAGCCGACATGATTCAATAATGGCTTAAATTTTAATGTGGCGATAAATTCATCAGTCGCTTTTTTGCATCCTTCAAAATGTCGATAATCATCAATGATAATGATCCCATTTGGAACAACCAAATCCCATAAATTCTCAAGGCAAACTTTCGTTGAATGATACAAATCGCCATCCAATCGGAGTAAAGCAATTTTTTTTATCAGTCCCTTCTCTTTGGCACGTGGCACGGTGTCTTGAAACCATCCCTTATGATAAATGACATGGTCACTGGGATAGCCGATTTGATTGACCAGTAAGTCTCTCGACACAGCTTCATCCACTGGGAAAATATAAGAATGCTCCGGCCCTTCCCCATTTTGAGAACCAAACAATTGTTGCGCCTTCTCACCGTCTTTTTCCCCAGAAGCCTTGGGAAGTCCTTCGAATGAATCAAAAAGATGAATTTGTCGTCTGCGGGTCCCAAATCTTAATTGAGCCGAAGCCATGAGCGCAGCAGCGCCCCCCTTCCAAACCCCGCATTCTACAAAATCTCCAGGAACGTTGTTTTGTTCAATATAGCGAACATGCTGATACAGAGTCACCAGTCCCGGGTATCGAACCATCGTAGAGGGCTTAATCAGATCGATATGCTTTAGTGCATCATCCGCATCGTCATAGTTAAATGCAAAAATTTCCTTACGTACCGTTTTCAACAAAGTAAGCCGCAATCCCAATGGATGCCATACCATGCCATTGGCTTTTTTGATCAACTTCTTAGCAATAATTGGGATCATATCTTGTCCTAACCAATGCCTGTCAGTCGGTCAAGATCAAATTGACTTTTTTTGATATGACGGCCTATATAAAAACATGGCATCTGGCACTCAGTCACAAGGCTTTCTCTATTATAATTTCGGTGAAAAATTTTTAGAGGAAACGCTGATTTCTATTGAAACATTATTGGCTCACAATCCAAATGCCAAAGTGTGCCTAGCTACGGATCGGGAAAGCGAAAGTTATGTGTTAAATAAGTTTTCTCATCTCAAATTAGATCAAATTAAAATTGTCGATCGCAATAGAGATGGGAAAACGTGGCTTTTTAAATCCAAACTCAACAGCATTACTCCCTATGATAGGACCATTTTTTTAGATGGCGATACATATATCACGAGTTACATTGAAAACCTCTTTCAACTATTGGATACATTTGATTTTGTTGCTGTCCCAGATGAAGCACATCCCGCCAAGGGATCTATTATTGGTTTGAGAGGTGGCTATAAGGCATTGGGCTACTATAACTGTGGATTTTTTATGTTTCGAAAATCTCCTGCTGTTCATGAGCTTTTTAAAAACTGGGAAGAGGAATACTCCTCTTTGGCAGACTTGGATATTGACCAGGGAGGACTGTTGCGTGCTCTGGTTAAAACAAATCTTCGCTTCATCACGCTCCCCAAAGAATATAACTTAAGAGTGGTCAATAAGTTCGCTAGCTTTCAAAATCGAGTTAAAATCATTCATGGACGAATTAAAAATCATGATAAATTTATAAAAAAAATTAATGACATCCAATTTGTAAATTCAGGCTCAAGAGTTTGGGTCCCACACCTTCAAATCCTTGTAAAATCATCTTCGCTGCAATGGATATATAAGATTCGAAAATTATTATTCATGAGAATAGTTAAAGAGGATGTGGGATCAAAAGAAAATTTAGGGCCATCCAATTTCCAAACTATTTTAAATAAATTTCGTAGATCTTCGGTTAAAGACTTCGACCAATCTCAGCATGGTTCAGACAAGGAGCTTTTTAATTATTTAAAAAAAGAGTACTCTCTAAAATCTGTTTTTGATATGGATATGGAGTCCACGTCTTTACTCCATTCTACTCAATTTGATTTGGTGACAGCGTTTGAAGTGCCGACATATTCGAAGCTGCCCAATGCGTCTCGGTTTATTGATTCCCTAACCCGTCGAGCCTCAAAATACGCTTTATTATCACTCAAACGAAATCATCCAGACTGGGAATGGATTCAGCTTATTTCAGATCG
>CAZDSE010000166.1:2258-2806 GCA_964507905.1 uncultured bacterium
TATTTTGATCCTCATTTGACGTTAAAATTACGAAATATGGTCGAAAGTGATCATTTAAAAGCAAGTCTTCTTATATTTGAAAGAGAAACAAACCAAATGCCCTTAACGCCTAATTAGATCGAATATAGCGAATGAGCTCTTTTAGCTCGTCCTTGACTTGAGAAAGCTTGACCGTTGACACTGACTTTTCTTCAACGAGACGCTTGGCTCTTGTTTCCTGTTTTAACTCTTTTAACCGTTTTTTGGCACCTTCAATGCTATACCGATCTTGCCAGAGAAGTTTTTTAATGAGCAATATATTTTCAATGTCTTTTCTCTCGTATACCCGCTGATTGGCTTTGGATTTTTGAGTCACCAACAAATCGAATTCGGTTTCCCAATATCTGAGAATATAGGGTTTAATTCCGGTAATTTTACACACTTCACCGATTTTAAAATACATGCGATCTGGAATATGGGGAATGACAAAGTCCTTTGACATTTATAAGCCTTTGCGATTTGGATTTAAAATATTTTTTAACACGTGACTGGGTCTAAAGGTCAGCACT
>CAZDSE010000166.1:2824-5142 GCA_964507905.1 uncultured bacterium
GGATTGCGACCCACTCGCGCCCTCTTTTGACGAACTACAAAATTACCAAATCCAGATATTTTTATTTTTTCACCCCGATTTAAACAGTCTTTCAGCGTATCAAAAATAAGTTCTACCAAATCCGAAGAGTCTTTCTTAGAGAACCCCACTTTTTCATACACATTTTCAATGAGCTCCGCTTTTGTCACTGTATTTCCATTTGTTTTTTCAGTCATAGGCCTTTTTATCTCCTGTCATTAAATTCCCGACATTCCCGACCATGCGGCAAGTATCTAATAATACTAATAAAAATGTAGCAAAGCACCATTTTCTTGTCAAATAGATTATCTTCAATGTCACTTAAAAAACCAAAGTGGACTATTTTAGATGATCTGCAACGGTAACAGTTAACGAATCTGAATGTGAAATTCACGAACCAAGTGATCGCAGATTTTTTGATGAGTCTCATTAATTTCATTGTCCGTGAGTGTTTTTTCTGGAGAAAGATACGTCAATGCATAGGTATGGCTTTTATGCCCTTTCGGGATGGGATCCCCTTCATAGGTATCAAACAGTTGCACGTCTTGAATCCAATGATTGAGGTCGTTGGAGACTTTTAAGATCGTATCATGCACTTTTTCAAAGGTCAGATCTGAATCCAGTGGAACGATAAATGACAAATCTCTTCGAACGGATGGATACTTGGCAAGAGGGATAAAATGACGAATAAAATTTCGTCTTCCAGATATCACCGATTTGATTTTCTCGAAATCCAGTTCAAAAATAAATGCACTTTGTTTTAGATCAAACTTTTCTTCGATAGATGGGTGAAGTTTTCCAAAATAGCCGATATTTTGATTTTGGTATTCAAGTTGAGTCGATTGCCCAGGCTGACAATATGCTGGATACCCAATAGCAAGGAATGATATTTCATTTTTATTGAGACCCAGACCTTCCAACAGCTGGTTGACAACAAATTTAACATCAAAAAAATCAACGTTTGGCTGAGATTGACTCCAATGCAAAGGTGCTCGCACACCAGATAAAATACCACATATTTTTTCATTCTCGGTGTGGTCTGAATTATAAATTCGGCCCATCTCATACAATTTTAATTGAAAACATTGATGATTCAAATTGTACGAAAGATTCTTTAACAGCGAAGGAATGAGGCTGGGACGCATGATTGAAAATTCTTCTCCCAATGGATTTTGTATCTCTATCGCCGGAGCAGACAGGTCAAGTTTCTGGACATCCTGAGGGGAATAAAAACTATAATTAATCGCTTCACTTAACCCTGCTGCCACCAAAGAATTTCTAATTTTTTCTTTTAAATGATAATCCGATTGTATTTTTTGTTCCAAATTTGCTTTTCCTCGAAGCTCAACATTTGGGATATTGTGATACCCCACCATTCGTGCAATTTCTTCAAATAGATCCACTTCATGGAACACATCGCTTCGATAAGATGGGACTTTAAAAAGTAAGACGTCTTTCTTTTGAGCTTTGAAATTAAATCCCAGGCGTTTCAGGATCTCTTTCACTTGTGACGCAGATACTTCAAAATCCAAATATGAATTCATTCGTTCTAAAGATATAGAAATAATTTTAGGACTTCGCTTTTTGGGATACGCGTCTATTTGGCCCTTGGATATTTCGCCGCCAGAAACTTCCTGGATCAATACCGCAGCACGGTCCAATGCATGGGCCACGGCTACTATATCCACACCTCTTTCAAATCGCTTAGAAGATTCTGAAGAAAGTCCCAACCGCTTAGAAGTTTTTCGGATTGAAATTGGATCAAAATAAGCACTTTCCAGTAACACATTCACTGTTGATTCGGTGACTTCGGACGCGGCCCCCCCCATCACTCCAGCGATTGCAACTGGCTTTAAGACATCACAAATCAATAAATCATCACTGGTCAGACTTCGCTCTTCACCATCCAATGTGGTCATGCGCTCTCCAGAATTGGCATGTCGAACCACAATGGTGCCACCTTCAATGTGATCAAAATCAAATGCATGCAGCGGCTGCCCCCATTCCATCATCACAAAATTGGTGACATCGACCACATTGTTGATCGATCGAAGTCCAATGGATTCCAGCGCCTCTTTTAACCATTCGGGCGATGGACCAATCTTTACCCCCTCAATCAGTCTTGCCATATATCTCATACATTTATGAGAATCTTTCAGCTTTACTTTCACTTTTTTCTGAATCGAAATATTGGATTCTCGAACTTTCACTTTGGGAACGCATATTTTCTTTTTAAGGATCGCAGATAGCTCTCTTGCAATCCCCAGGAAACTCAGCCAATCGGACCGATTGGGAGTCAC
>CAZDSE010000167.1:0-5104 GCA_964507905.1 uncultured bacterium
TGAATAGCCAAGCCATCGAGGCCATGGCATTTGCACTTTTGGCATATGAGACCATGAGGCTTCACCCATCAAATCTTCCAAAAGTGACAGGAGCCCGTCACCCGGTTCTTTTGGGTAAAATAATCCCAGGAAAAAACTTTAAGAGCTTGGTTCGAAACTGAGCACTGGCGAGATATTTCGAATATAGATCCAAGGTCCCAATGTCGTACCAAAAACCCGCATGTAAAAATCCATAAACAGGCATCTTTTTTTGAACGAGTTTTGCGTAAACGTCATTATTGATGCAAAATATTTTTTTATTTTTTGGAAAGTATTTAAAAATCTCAGGTTCAAAAATATGAATCCCAGTAAACATGGTGCGAATGAGTGGGCGATCCACTTTTTTTGCCTTAAATACGATGATTTTCCCATTGCGATCGATCCCGACTGACTCATACGTCTCATGAATGGGCATTCGGCGAACGACCATTGTGGCCAAGGATTTTTTTTGTCGATGAAACTTTAAGACGTCTTCTAGATTTACATTTATAATGACATCACTGTTCATGACAATGAATGTGCCATCTTTTAGTAGGAACTTTTTGGCTTTTAAAATCCCACCCCCTGTTCCCAAAATTTTGGGTTCTTGAGAATACGTAAAATCAAAATCTTTTAAGCCATTTAAATATTCTTGGAGTGCATGTGGAAGATGGTGAAGATTGACCAAAGCATGTTTTACGCAAATTCTTTTTAAAAGTTCCAGCGGAAAGCGAATGAGCGGCGTTCCAAAAATTGGAATCATGGGTTTGGGCAACGTATGGGTGAGTGGCCTCATCCGCGTTCCCAATCCAGCTGCCAAGATCATTGCTTTCATACTGTCATCCCCACGCTTGACCATTGTCATCCCCCGGCTTGACCGGGGGATCCCTTCCTCATAACTTTGCGCATCGTTCCTCCAATATGAGATGGAGTTCCTTAAAGTCACCAAACTTCTCTAAATTTTCCTCCACATACCCCCACGTAGGCTTCAAATATTTCAAATACCCCGACTTTCCCTTCTGACTGTGTAAATATGCAAAACTGCCCATGGCCTTTAAGTTTCTCTGAATACACATCCAATCAAATGTCTTTCTAAACGACGCAACATCAATGGGTTTTTTCTCTCTTTTTTCTTTCTCAAATATATAATATCGAATAAGTTCTTCAATGAGCTCGACCGGCAATTGGACATATGAGTCCTTCAGCAGCGACGCCAAATCATACTGACATGTTCCCATCCGTGCGTCTTGGAAGTCCAATACACATATCCGATCATTTACGACCATAAGATTTCTGCTGTGATAATCCCGATGAGTGAAAAATTTTGGTTGATGGTCAAGATGCTCACATAGTTTTAAGAAAGATGCCTGTAGAACTTTTTCTTCTTCTTTTTTAAATGAAGTTTTTAAATGTCCTTCCAATAAGTGGGTTTTCATAAAATTTAATTCCCACATGAGTTTTTCGATGTCAAAGTCCAGGGAAAAGGCAACACAAGATGGATTTTTTTGGGATGCCTCAAAATGGATTTTAAAAAGTTCATCCAGTGCCAAAAAATAATATTTGGCATATTGTTTGGGAGATAAATGCTGAGTCACTTTTTCCAGAGAATTATCCCCAAAATCCTCTAATAAGATGAGCCCCAGTTTTGAAGAAAATGCATAAATCTTTGGGACATGAATGTCATGTGAGGTGAGATGTTGCTGGACATTAAGATATGGATAGTTTTCCTCATGCTCTATAAACGATTCTCCCTCAAGAAGTACCCAAGTTTGATTCCCGTGAGACAATCTCCAATACGTTCGAGTCGAGGCATCGCCGGCAAGTTTTACAATGGACAAATCGGCAATTGATTTTTTTGTGTTTTCTTCAATGAATGAAAAAAAATCATTCGACCAAGGAAAGTCTGATCTCTTAATCATGTAAACAGGCACTATGACTGGCCAAATACTGAAGATATTGGCTTTTGATTTCCTTTTCTTTAAATTTATTGGGATATTTTTCCAAAAGTTGTTTCATTTCTTTAAAAGCAGGTGTGGTGACGGTTGCTCCTGCTGCTTGGGTGTATTTTTTGGCTTCTGCTTCAGCATGCTTTATTCGATCTTTTGTGGGGGGATGGGTGGATAACATTTTTTCCATGAGGCTTGGCTTGCCTTTTTCGATTTTTAAAAGTTTTTTGAAAAATGCAGATGCATAATTCAAATCGTAATGTGCTTTATACATGGTTTCTACACCAAATGTGTCTGCTTCGAGCTCTGCTTTTCGCCCATAATAGAGAAGTCCCGTCTGTCCAAATAAATTAATAACTTCGACTTCCATTTTTCCAAGCCCCAGGGCTTGAGCCCCAATGCCCAAACAACATGAAAATCCTTGAGCTTTCGTCAATTGCTCTGTCCCATGTCGCATCATCACATGTCCGGATTCATGCCCAAGAACCATCGCAAGTTCTGCTTCATCTTCAACAGCTTGAAGTAGGCCCAAGTTCACATAAATAAAACCTCCCGGAAGAGCAAAGGCGTTCACTTGGGGATCCTTTACGACTTTAAAATGGAAATCATAAACTCTGTCTTCAATTTTGGATGTCATCTTTTGTCCGAGGCCGTTTACATAATCCACCAACCGTTCATCAAATAACATGGGCATTGTTTTTTGAACTTGATCTGCCCATTGAGCTCCGAGTTTGGCATCTTGTGCCTGTGAATAAATGTTGATGTCCCCTTTATTTCTTCCAGAAGTCGCACAAGCGCCCAGAAATAAAAGACCCGTATACGCAATAATTTTTTTAATTTTCATAGTAAGTTCAAAATATCAAAATTAATTATAAATTTACACAAGAAATTATATGCAAACTGTTGACTCTCAAAAAAGAACTGCTCTATACTAGATTTTAGTAAGAGTATCCTAAATCAATATATGACTACTCAAAAAAGAATTGTGGCTCTTTTGCTTTTATCCCCACTCATATTACCCGTTACTTTGGCGTTCGGGCTTACGCTATTTATGATCTCAGACATCACGTCATCTATTGTGAATATTCACTATGGATATTCATTAAGTTTGGCTCCACAAGATATCGAGCAGCTGACAAAGGATACAATAAAGGTCATCGAACCTCCGACATTGGCCATTGCAAAAGCGCCAGTAGAAGAATGGATATTCAACAAAGATCTATTATATGTTGCCAGCGATGACACAACATTTTCTGAAGACCATCGCACAGGGCGAGCGGGCATGGCTCGAGGCCTGAAGGGCCGAGAGAGCGAGCCCGAGCGAGAGCGCCAACTCTCGCAGGGAGTTGGACGCGTGTCTGAAGAATATGTTGTGTCATCGCTGGGTTCAAATAGTGTTCAGTCAAATAACCGTCTGGTGGCAGGAACGGCGGCTGTAAAACCTTCTGAAGAAAATGTTGTGTCCTCCCGAGCTTCAAATGGTGTTCAATCAAATAATCACCCAGTGGCGGTTATTGCCAAAGCAGACGATGACGACCCTTTTCTCGCGCAATGGAAAAAGTCGAATGAGCCTTCACAGCCAAAAGACCGTCCAGATCCCCCGGATATGAAGCGAGGCCAGGCGTCAAAAAATAATCCAGGTATCACGACCCTACTGAATGATATGGATCCGGAAGGCAGTTATACAAACTATGCGTCTGTTGAGGGAGAGATAAAGACAACGAATTTAGACGAAGATCAAAATGTTGTTGAAGTTGCATTTTACGATCAACTTGGATCAGATGGGCTGGAATCTAAGGAATCCACCATACTGGCATCGCAAGAACTGAGAGATGGTCAAACTCAATTTTCACTTCGTCTACCTGTTGAAACCCAAGGGTATTTGGTGGCCAAGCTTTTTTCAGGACAGGATCCAGAAAAAGAAAATCCTCTCTATATTGGTACATATTCCAAAAATCCGATGATGATCCCAAAAGATGGACTAAAGTCCCTATCATTGCAGATGATATCTCGCACAAAATATGTCGACAAATATCAGACATTATTTATTGGAAAACTAACGGATGAATATTTACAGTCTCCTGTTTCAGATGCTGTGATTTGGGTGGCCGAAACCAATCATCATGTTTTTTCCGATGAGAATGGGGCATTCGAAGTTCGAGGGCTTTTGCTCAATCAAGAGTATCATTTGATATTTGAAAAAGAGGGCATGGCCTCATTTCAAGTTCCCATTCGCCTTGTGACCAAAAAAATGGAACAGGCATTTATTTTTTCTCCCGAATACAAATTTCAAAAAGGGTATGATGTATTTTTGGGAGGGAGAGATTCCAATAAAGCAACCATCTTTGCAACCATTCGAAAACAGGGAAAGCCTCTGGAAAGAGCGATTATCAAAGCCCCGCAAAGTCAAAAAGTGGTTTATGAGCGTATCCTGGATCTCGTGTCTTTTCCGGATCCCTCTTTATATTCTTCTTCGGAAAATGGAAATGTTATTTTATGGAACACCAAGCCCGGCAAAAATAAAATTGACGTTTTTTACGATGGAGAACTTCTGGGCAGTAAAATTGTAAAACTATCTCCGGGAGTGATTCATAAAGTGACATGGGATTTCTAGGGATTTTTAACTCTTTTTGTCTTCTTTGCCCAAGATCTGATCCAAGATTTTATTCGTTTCTTCCACTTCCTTATAAAATTCCATGAGTGGTTTTACTTTTCCTTTGGGAAGTTTAAAATAATATCCTTCTGGAAGATAAGATCTCGAGTCTAAAGCCTTTTGTCTCAAATCTGGATTATAAGTTTTAATTTGTTCTTTGGTCAGTCCGCACAGATCCATGAGGAACTTCACCCGCATTGAATATCGGATGTCGATATCTTCATGTTCCAGTTCCTCATCTTTTTCCACATGACCAAATATCTTATCTTGATATTTTTCCGTATAGAGAATCGCCAAAAAGCAGCTATAGAAATTTTTAGATGCAAATCCAAAGTAGGGGTCTTTGTATCCTTCAATGAGATCATTTAGATTTCTACTTTTAATCCGTTTCATTCCTTTAATGAGTCCGCCAGGACCGTGATTATATGCGCTCACAGCCAAGCTCCAACCCTTTAGCATTTGATAATTTTGCTTTAATAAAGTCGCG
>CAZDSE010000168.1:0-5092 GCA_964507905.1 uncultured bacterium
GTGGTATTCCAGTCGTACAGTACTTAAACCCAATCTAGAATCTAAAATCGAAAATCTTTATTGTGCCGGTGATGGGGTTGGAATTTCTCGTGGAATCGTTCAAGCCTCTCAATGTGGGATGATTGTGGCAGAGGACATATTGATGAAGATCAAATCCTCTGCGAACTTAGTCCTGTGAATCAATTCATTAAATGGCTAAGTGTATTTTTATGGTGTGCTGTCATTTTTTATTTTTCCCATCGTCCGGTTCCCCCTCCCATGAGCGAATCTCAGACATTTTACGGAATCGATATCATTTATCATCTGATCTGCTACGGACTTTTGGGAATTTTGTGTTTTCGGGCCAAAGCGTCTCTTCTTTTTGCTTGTGGATTTTCATCTTTATATGGACTGTCGGATGAATTTCATCAATATTTGATGCCATTTCGTGAATTTCAAATTCATGATTTGATTGCAGATGGCTTGGGGAGTTATATTGGTATCTTATCCTATATGAAAGTATCGAAATTACAGCCGGGTGATAAAATTAAACAATTGACGATTGGATATTCTGTCTCTGGGGAATCCATGGATGCCATCCAAATTGGAGACGAAGGAGAAGTGATTCATTTCTATGGCGGGGTTCATGGAGACGAGCCTGAGGGAGTGGATCTGGCATTCAAGCTTAAAGACTATTTGGTGGCAAATGCGAAGGATTTTAAAAATAAAACGCTGATTGTGGTTCCCATTGTCAATCCAGATGGGTTCAAAAATAAAACGCGCGTGAATTTAAACAAAGTCGATTTAAATCGTAATTTTCCATCGAAAGATTGGGTCAGTAAATGTGACCAACCTCGTTATTATCCTGGACCGACTGCCAATTCTGAACCCGAAACCAAAGCCATTGTGGAGTTGATTGAGCAGACACAGCCCAAAAAAATTATTACTTTTCATAGTTTGATTCCCCATCAGATTAATTATGATGGTCCGGCCAAGAAACTGGCATATGCCATGTCCAGTCATAATCAATATCCAGTCACAGAACATATTGGATACGCCACCCCCGGATCGTTGGGAAGCTTTGCTGGAGGGGATAAAAATGTTTCTGTGATTACTTACGAGTTACCGGAAAAAATATCACCGGATAATGCTTGGAATGAAGCTGTGAAAGCCATATTAGAGGCGATACGTTTTTCCGAGCTTTGACATTTTCTTTGCTTTGACAAAGCCCAAAACTTGCTCCATAATGCAGTTAATTAAGTCTTAAATCCCATCGAATTTTAAAGCCCTTTTTTATACCTGTTTGAGGAGAAGCTATGGCAGCCAAAGTAGGGGTTTTATGGGTAGGTGAGCCGTCCATTGATATGGATCAGGCATATCCAAAATCAGAGATTGAATTTTTCCACACGCAAAATTTCCGAAAAGCCAAAGATATTTTAAAGACCAAATCTGCGATCATTAAAGTCATCTTATCCCAAGATATCAGAAATTTTTCAGCTTTAAAAAAGGAATTTCCGGATCCAGTGAGAGTGCTGCTCATCGATCATTTGGATGTCACGGGGCTAGAAGAGGCCATTAATCAGGGTGAAATTTATAGATTTGTTCAACATATTCATTCCGAAAGAGAGATTGACGAAGCCATTCACGAGGCCGCACGTCATTATGACTTGGTTTCTCAGCATAAATATTTGCTCAGAAACTTAAAAACACAAAATCGCAAATTAGAACGCGTGATCTTGCGACTTGAAGCTCAGGTGCAAGCGAAAAGCACCAGTCTTCAATTTGTGGATGCAGAGCTGACCAAGACCAAAAGATATCTGGAGCAATTGAATTCCCTCATCGCTTGGCTCAATGCGGCTCCGTCAATAGAGGAACTGCAATCGAGAGTTGAAAAATCTCTGAAAGGGATATTACCGGTTGAACACGTGATTTTGCTTGAGACGACCACAGAAGATGTGGTTCGGGAAGTGAAAAAACGGGGTCTCCCTTCAATCGTCATGCCGCTCGTATATCAAAAGAAATGCTTGGGGCATTTATATTTCTTATGTAAATCGGAAAAAGAAATAATGGAATTATATGATCGGGTGAGTCTCATTAAGCAAGTGACGGACACAGTGGCTCTGACCATTGAAAAAATTCATATTTTTAATTTGTCCAGTCAAAGAAAGGCAGAATGGGAAAAAACATTTGATGCCATTATTGACCCAGTGGCGTTGATCAATCGCAATTATGAAGTGGTCCGGGCCAATTTATCGTATAGCAAAATTACAAATCTCAAACTTCAAGAGCTTTCGGGAAAGAAATGCTATGAGGTGTTTCAAAAGAGAAGGTCGCCTTGCGATGGATGTCTGCTTCAAAATTCTTTACTCAAAAAACAGCCCAAAAACTTTGATTTAAGGAGTTCGGCACAAGATACCATATATGCGACTTCCGTTTTTCCTTTAGAGCCAAAGGAAGAAGGCCTTTCTGTTCTCTATTACCGTGATTTGGGAGAAGAACGACGGTTGAGAGACCAGCTCATTCAGAGTGAAAAAATGGCAGAAATTGGAATATTGGCGGGAAGTGTGGCTCATGAAATCAATAATCCGCTGGGGGGAATTTTGGCCTATATTCAAATTCTGCTCTCTGAAGTTGAAAAAAATAGTACTCTTTCCCAAGATTTAAAAGAAATGGAAGGGGCGGCGCTGAGAGCCAAGTCGATTGTGGAAAATTTGCTTTATTTTTCGAGGTTATCGAAAGAAGAAGATCGCAGGCCTGTGGATTTGGTGTCCGTCTTAGATAAGGCCATCTCACTGGCCAGTATTAAGCTTAAATATCAAAATGTGACTATCGAAAAAGAGATTCCAAATCTTAAATTTTTGGTGATGGGCGATTCAAACCAATTGGTTCAAGTGTTTTTAAATATTTTGCAAAATTCCATTCAAGCGCTGCTTTCCATCTCCACACAAACGGTGCCCGGGAAGATTAAAATTGTATTAGAAAAAGACGAGACACATGTGAAAGTATCATTAATTGACAATGGTCCTGGGATGGATACAGAATCGATCAAGAAGCTTTTCCACCCTTTTTTTACAACAAAGGACAAAAAGGAACATTTGGGCCTGGGATTGGCCGTCGGTTATCAGATTATTAAAAATCATGGGGGATCGATCAATATTCAAAGTCCTGTGGATGGGGGAGTTTTGGTTCAGGTGATTTTGCCTTTGGTGGCGCCATTCCAAAAACTGAAAGTTCAAGTATAATAGATAAATATGAGGTATTTTTATGCTTTTTTATTATTGCTGACTTGGATGCCCGTTTTTGCGTCCGATCAGTACGGAAACGCTGGATAAACAATACGCTGAATTTAGAAAGCAATATCGCATCCCTTCATTAAAACTGAGGGATGAGGTTGTAAAAAACTATCTCGATCACTATGCCAAAGATGCCAAGGTCAAAAAAAATAAGGAACTCAAATCCGAAACCATAAAATTATTGGAAGCAGAAAAAGCGCTGTATGACTCGTATCAAGAATATTATAAGGATAAGATCAAATTTAAGGTTGAAAAGGCACTCTTGAAACGGGCGGGTATTGCTATGGAACGAAATATGCGGCAGAAAATTTCTGAGTCATTGGATGCCAAAGTGGATTCTTTGGGAAAAAAATTTTCAAAGATTATGAAAGCATCGATTGAAAAATTATATGATGCGCTTCCCAGGCCTGAAAACATCGTTGAATTCACCGTGGCAGCGGGAGGGCGATATGCTCCCGATGTTCATGCCGATCAAGACTATGAGCAATTTTTAAAATATGCGGACATGAAGCAAGTGAAAGCTGCCCAACGCCAGGTTGCGTCTGAAGTCAAAGCCACGGGCATTCAAAAGAAGGAAATATCCACGGCCGAGCAGTTGAAAGCCAAACTCAAAGGGAAATTGTCGGAGGAGGAATATGAGGTGGTACAGGAGCAGTTGTCATATTTGGAAAATAAGGATTTGGATGTAGATGATATGGCGGAGTCTTTGGAAAAATTGGAAGATAGTGATTTAATTAACAGGGCAGAGTTAAAGGAATAAGACTGCGAGAAATTTTCCAAGGGAAAATGACATGCAATAACTGCGCGCCATTTGCTTCAAGCAAATGGCTTGCCAATATTAAAAATACACTTCCTCTTTACACGTAAACCCTTGAGCGACGAGTTTTCCGATGGGTTTTTCAGGAGTGGGTTTTTTATTTCCCAAATCATCAATCATGGCTTGGTTGCCACAAAGATAAATGACGGTATTTTGAGGAGTGATGTTAAATTTCTTAAAATATTCTTCCAGTATTAAATTCACACGCCCTGTTTGGCCCTTCCAATTTTTATTTTTTTCTTCTGTGGGGCGACTGACGGTTGGGACATAGACCACTTTTCCGGTTTTATGGGCTTCTTCCAACTCTTTTTCATATCCAAATTCATCCCAATAGCTTGCGCCTTGAAAAATATAAAACGGCTTAGAAAAAGTTCGGGAATATTTTCCAGCCAAATAATATCGGGCCATGCTGACAAATGGTGCAACGCCCGTGACTGTTGAGATCATGACATGGGTATCTACTTTTTCATCTATGACAAAGGCACCCTTGGCTTTTGGACGAATGGAGACTTTGTCTCCTTCTTTTAGTTCGGCCAACATCGGTGTTAGAGATTTATCGGTGCGATATTGTGGAGGGACGACTTCGATAAATAGTTCCACAAGTCCTTCATGGGGAGCCGAAGCGATGGAATAGGGTCTTTCCGTTTCTTTGAGCCCAATGGTGCAGTATTGACCCGGTTTAAAGGGGAAATCCATCTCCGGTCTTAGCCAAATCGTAAATAAATCATCTGTGAATGCTTTTTTTCGTGCCACCGTGGCTTTTGGAAATGTGGATAAATCTGCCATATAAAAATGGCTTATAACGTAAAATTTTGTTGAGGTCTAGTGATTTCCCTATATAAAGTGACAATGATCATGAAGCCCTGTGTGGACATTTTGAATTTGGGTCATCGCTATGGCGAACGGACCGCATTACATGAAGTGAGCTTTCAGGTCCCATCTGGGAAAATATGGGGCTGTCTCGGTCCCAATGGGAGTGGGAAGTCCACATTGTTTCATATTT
>CAZDSE010000169.1:0-725 GCA_964507905.1 uncultured bacterium
GTTTAACTAAGGGCTTTATCGAAACTGGATTTCAACGAGTAGAACCTCATTGGTTGAGCCAACCTGGCTATGCGCGGTCGATTTATAACATGAATTTATCTTAGAATTATAATGAAACATGTTCTTACCATCCTCGCGGTGAAAAATTTACCGAGTTCCGTTTCTTTTTATGCCGAGGCATTTGGATGGAAACAAATTGTTAATGTTCCGGTTTATGCAGAATTTCAAATACCAGGAGGAATGCGTTTAGGACTTTATGAACGTAAAAGTTTTGCTCTAAATGTAGGGAAAATCCCCATAGCTACTTCCATCAATGAACTTACTCCTACGGAGCTTTATTTTTATGTGGATGATATTGAAACTGCCCTCGGTAAGCTCAAAAAAGTAAAAACTAGGGTGCTCAGTGAATTATCTCGCCGTGATTGGGGTGACGAAGCTGCATATTTTGCTGATCCTGATGGAAATGTCATTGTTTTAGCTCGACCTCTTTAAACAATAACTACCCCTCAGAAAGTGGAGGTATGCACTTAAATTTTTTAAGAACTTCAGAACGATCGAACCAGACTAGAGAAATCAAGACTGCCGTATGAGTAACATCTTATTATCAGGTCAAAAAATATGGCCGTTTTTCGTTGGTGAGATGAAGTGCCAATCTCAGATTTCAGTAAATATGACCCTGTTATTTAAAATACTGCCTTACCCTTTCCAAAAACACATCCAAGTCT
>CAZDSE010000169.1:735-5080 GCA_964507905.1 uncultured bacterium
CAGCATGAAATGAAAATACTTAGAATGGGCTTTGGTGTCGCATGCGGAAGCACTGTGAAAATCTGTGACCGAAGAAGGACTAAAAAATAAAGTAAACATTCCGGTGGTCCAGTTCAATGCGTGTTGGATTTTAGATTGATCCAATATTTTTTTTAGTCGTTTACACAAATAATTGGTTTTATTGTTGAGCTCACGATATGCGTTGGGTTTTAATTCTTGTAGGGTCGAAAGTCCGGCCGCCATGGTCAGAGGATTTCCAGAGAGCGTTCCCGCCTGATACACTTTTCCCAGAGGAGAAATATGGTTCATTATATCTTTTCTGCCTCCATACACGCCGACTGGAAGTCCACCACCCACAATTTTTCCAAGACACGTAAGATCTGGTTTAATCTTATACATAGCTTGTGCACCTCCGTGGGCCACACGAAAGCCAGTAATCACTTCATCAAATATGAGCAACGCTTTGTACTTCGCACAAAGTATTGCTAACTCTTTTAAAAAGTTTTTCTTGGGCAGCACAACTCCCATGTTTGCAGCGATTGGCTCTATAATCACCGCAGCGATATCTTTACCTTGCTCTGAAAAAAGTTCTTCGATTATAGAAATATCATTATACGGAAGAACGAGGGTTTCTTTCGTCAATTCTTCTGGAATCCCAAGACTTGAGGGAACCCCAAACGTCGCCCCACCAGATCCCATATGCACCAACAAAGAATCCGTGTGCCCATGGTAACATCCTTCAAATTTTAAGATTTTATTTCTGCCCGTATATCCTCGGGCCAGTCGAATGGCACTTTGAGTGGCTTCGGTGCCAGAGCTTACAAATCGCATTTTTTCCATCGATGAAAAAGTAGTTTGAATTTTTTTTGCCAATAAAAATTCTGCATTGGTTGGCGCCCCAAAACTGGTGCCGTTTTCTGATGCGTCTTGAATGGCTGCGATCACTTTGGGATGGGCGTGTCCCAAAATAATGGCCCCCCAGGAATTTACAAAATCAATGTATTCATTCCCATCGACATCCATAATTTTGGATCCATTGGCTTTTTGAATAATGGGTGGGGTGCCTCCGACAGCGCCAAAAGCGCGGACCGGGCTATTCACCCCTCCGATTAAAATTTTCTTTGATTCTTCGAAGATTCTTTTTGAACGATTATACTGCTTGGCCGTCGCCTGCTTCATCATCCTCGGACTCAACCACCGGGGTCACAGCGACTGTTTTTTCCCCTTGAGACAAGTTAATCAGACGAACCCCTTGGGTATTTCGACCGATGACAGAAATATCTTTGGCTTTCATTCGAATGACTTGCCCCTGATCAGTAATGAGCATCACATCTGCATCATCGTTTGCCCGAACAATGCCCACCACTTTTCCATTTCTATCCGTCGTTTTAATGGTAATGATTCCTTTTCCACCTCTCGACTGGCTCCGATATTCATCGGCATCGGTTCTTTTTCCATAACCGTTTTCTGTCACCGTTAAAATACTTGCTTTGACTTTGGGTTCCAAAATTTCCATTCCAACCACTTGATCGCCTTTATCAAGCCTCATTCCAATAACGCCCTTGGCCACTCGTCCCACAGTTCGTACTTGAGTTTCGGCAAATCGGATCGACTGTCCCTCGGCTGTAGATAAAAAGATATCTTTCTTGCCATCTGTTAAAACAACCCCAATCAAAATATCTCCTTCATCAAACTTAATGGCTTTAATTCCTCCGGGGCGAATGTTGCTGTATTCCATAAGCTCTGTTTTTTTAATGAGCCCTTGACGGGTCGCCATTACCACAAACTTTCCTTCTTCAAATTTTTCAATGGGAAGAATGCCGCAAATTTTTTCTCCATCGCTGACATTTAATAGATTTACAATTGCCTTTCCTTTGGCCGCGCGACTGGCTTCAGGAATTTCATGAACTCTGAGCCAATATAATTTCCCCATACTCGTAAAACACAAAATGTAACTGTGCGTGGTTGCGGTAAAAAGATTTTCCACATAATCTTCTTCTCGCGTTCCCATGCCTTTTACCCCTTTTCCCCCGCGTTTTTGGGTTCGGTAGGAATCAAATGGAAGGCGTTTCACATATCCAGAGTGTGTGACGGTGACCACCACATCTTCTTTGGCAACCAAATCTTCAATCGTAACTTCTTCTGTACGTGCAATGATTTTTGTTCGTCGTTTGTCACCATAGGCATCCAAAATTTCTTTTAGCTCTTTTTTAATAATTCCATAAACCAATTTTTCATCTGCCAAAATATCTTTTAGTTCTTTAATGACCTTTAAAATATCCTTATATTCTTGAATGATTTTTTCTCGCTCTAGTCCGGTTAGACGTTGTAATTTTAAATCCAAAATCGCCTGAGCCTGAATTTCAGAAAGCTTATATTTTGTCATTAAGCCTTCTTTGGCAACTTGCGGCTCTTTGGATTTTTTAATGAGCGCGATCACTTCGTCAATATTTTCAACCGCAATTTTTAACCCTTCTAAAATATGTGCTCGTTCTTGTGCTTTTCTTAAGTCATAGGCCGTTCTTCGGGTCACCACATCTTTTCTGTGTTGAACAAAAAGGCTCAGCATTTCTTTGATGGTCAGAACTTTGGGAACATTATTATCGAGGGCCAGCATAATGACCCCAAATGAAGACTGAAGCTGGGTCATTTCAAATAATTTATTAATCACAACTCCAGAAACACTCCCTTTTTTAAGATCAAAAACAACTCGCATGCCTTTTCGGTCGGATTCATCTCGAATGTCAGAGATTTCAGTAATTTTTTGATTTCGAACAAGAGAAGCCACGTCTTCAACCAGTTTTGCTTTATTTACGAGATACGGAAGTTCAGTTACAATAATACTTTCTCTGTCTCCTTTTTTTTCTTCGACATCTAATTTCCCTCTCATTTGGATAATACCACGGCCTTCGGTATATGCTTCTTTGAGACCCTTCTTTCCATAAATAAAGCCTGCTGTTGGAAAATCAGGTCCTGGGATCATCTTAAAAAGTTCTTCTGAGGTAATTTCCGGATGATCAACAACCTCAATACACCCTTGAATGACCTCAGCGAGATTGTGTGGGGGGATATTGGTTGCCATACCAACCGCAATCCCAGAAGATCCATTAATTAAAAGATTTGGAATTTTTGAAGGATAAACCAGCGGTTCTTTTAAAGAACCATCATAATTTGGACCAAATTCAACGGTTTCTTTTTCAAGGTCTGCCAAAAGTTCTTCGGCAATCTTGGACATCCGCACTTCGGTATATCGCATGTGGGCCGCATTGTCTCCATCGATAGACCCAAAATTTCCTTGACCGTCAATCAAAGGATATCTTAAAGAAAAATCCTGTGCCATCCGAACAATCGTCGAATATACTGCCGAATCCCCGTGAGGGTGATATTTACCGATGATGTCGCCAACGACTCTCGCAGATTTTTTAAATGGCTTATTGTGAAAATTGTTCAGCTCGTACATGGCGTAAAGCGCTCGTCTGTGAACCGGCTTTAGACCATCTCTCACGTCCGGAAGTGCCCGTCCCACGATGACGCTCATGGCATAGTCCAGGTAACTACTCTTCATCTCGTCGTCTATATTAACGAAAGGAATATTGGGAAGCGTGGGTGGGGGAGGCGGCGTCTCCGCATTACTCGATTTTAAAGATTTTGTTTCTTTTTCTTCAGCCATAATTTTTTACCACCGAACCAGCGCAGACGCCCAGGTAAACCCTGAGCCAAACGCACTTAAACAGACCAGTTCGTTTGTCTTAATTTTTCCCGCTTGCACCGCTTCGCTTAATGCGATTGGAATCGAGGCGGCCGTGGTGTTTCCATATTTTTCAATGTTGTTGTGCGTTTTTTCAAAGGGGATTCCCATTTTTTCACAAACCGTTTGAACAATTCGAATGTTGGCTTGATGAAACACAAAATGATTAACATCGTTTAATGATACATTGTTTTTATCGAGCGCCTCTCGAATGACTTCTTCAAATTTTTTAACGGCCATGGTAAAAACTGCCCTTCCGTTCATTTTGGGATACCACGATCCCTCGTCTATCATTTCTTTTGTGATTCGCGGGTGATGCCGACTGGACGGATTTTCAATCCAAAGATCTTTCGCAAATTTTCCATCGGTATGTAAGTGTGTAGATAAAATCCCTCTCTTTTCGGCCTCTGGAGCAGCTCCCAAAATGGCAACACCCGCCCCATCTCCAAATAAAACAGCGACATCTCTCCCTCGTGTTGAAAAATCCAAGCCCGTTGAGTGAACCTCAGTTCCAACCACCAAGACTTTTTTATACATTCCTGTTTTAATAAATTGATCGGCGATCGAGACTCCATAAATAAATCCGGTGCACTGCTG
>CAZDSE010000170.1:0-5030 GCA_964507905.1 uncultured bacterium
ACTTCTTTTGTCAGGGGGACATACTGGAAAGCGATTTGCCATGCCACATTCACGGATCATGATTCATCAGCCGATGGGTGGATTCCAAGGGCAGGCGACTGATATTGAAATTCAAACCAAAGAAATTTTGCTTTTAAAGAAAAAACTAAATGAGATTTTGGTGCGTCACACCGGGCAAACATTTGCCACGATTGAAAAGGATACGGATCGAGATTTCTATATGGCATCGGACGAAGCGAAGAAATATGGTTTAATTGATCACGTGGTCAGTCATCGTAAAGTGGAAAAAAAATAAAGGAGGAAATGCATGACATACATGGGCGGAAGGAGAGGCGATGAATTTGGCAATTTGTATTGTTCATTTTGTGGAAAAAGCCAAAAAGAAGTAAAAAAGCTCATTGCAGGTCCGACTGTTTATATCTGTGATGAATGCATTGATCTGTGTAATGACATCATTCGCGAGGAAGGGAACAAAGAGGGAACCGAAATCAGCGTGGGTTCTCTCCCCAAACCATCCGAGATCAAAGCCGCATTGGACGAATATGTGATTGGCCAGGACCAAGCGAAAAAAATTCTTTCAGTCGCTGTGTACAATCATTATAAGCGGATCAACAGCAAAAAATTGGGATCGACGGGTGAAGTCGATCTCCAAAAAAGCAATATTTTGCTTTTGGGTCCCACCGGGAGTGGAAAAACACTCTTGGCGCAAACCATGGCCAAAATTTTAAAGGTCCCATTTACCATCGTTGATGCGACAACCCTCACAGAAGCAGGATACGTGGGTGAAGATGTGGAAAATATTATTCTCTATCTCTTACAGAATGCAGAGTTTGATATTGATCGAGCTTCAAAAGGCATCGTCTATATTGATGAGATCGATAAAATCGCCAGAAAAGGAGAAAGCCCTTCGATTACGAGAGATGTATCCGGTGAAGGAGTGCAACAAGCTCTTTTAAAAATTATGGAAGGAACAGTTGCCAATATTCCTCCCAAGGGCGGTCGAAAGCACCCTCAGCAAGAATATTTGCAAGTGGATACCACCAATATTTTATTTATTTGCGGAGGGGCATTTGTGGGACTCGATAATATTATCGATCGCAGATTAGAAGGTCGAATGATGGGGATTGGTGCGCAAGTAAAATCTAAAGCGCAGCGAACCATGAGTGAGGCGTTGCAAAAAATTCAACCAGAAGACCTCTTACGATTTGGGATGATTCCAGAATTTGTGGGAAGACTTCCCATCATTGCCACACTTCATGAGCTGAGCCATCAAGCTCTCGTCGAAATTTTGGTGAAACCCAAAAATGCCTTGACAAAACAGTACGTTCGTCTTTTTGATATGGAAAATGTAAAGCTTAAATTCACTCAGGAGGCACTGTTGGCGTGTGCGGAAGAAGCCTTAAAGCGAAAAACAGGTGCCAGAGGATTGAGGGCCATTTTGGAACAAGCCATGATAGATGTGATGTATGAGTTGCCATCTCTTAAGAATGTTCGGGAGTGCATTGTAAATGAAGATGTGGTACTGAAAAATGAAAAGCCGATTTATATATATGGATCGGGGACGGAAACAAAACCGAAAGAAGTAAAGATTGCAAAACCAGATAAAGCAGAAAGTGCCTAATGACTGACGAAAAAAAAGGACCTGAAAAAAAAGAAATTCCGGTCGTATCACTCCTGCCCTTAAGAGACATCATTGTTTTCCCTCACATGGTGGTTCCGCTTTTCGTGGGGCGTGAAAAATCAATCAATGCGTTGGAAGAAGCCTTGGCTCATAAAAAAGATGTGCTTTTGGTTGCTCAGAAAAAAGCCAAAACCAATGATCCCGCTCAAGAAGATTTGTATTCGATGGGGACGCTGGGGTCCATTATTCAACTTTTACGTCTGCCAGATGGAACGGTTAAAGTTTTAATTGAAGGAAAACAACGCGCCAAGGTTATAAAATTTTTAAACTCTGACAAATATTTTGAAGTCGAAATCGAACCCGTCAGCGAACAAGATGTCAAAGACAAAGAAATCGAAGCACTGATTCGAACCGTCAAAGAAACGTTTGAGGGATATGTAAAACTCAACAAACGGGTTCCGCCAGAGATGCTCATGACCATTGCTGGGATTGATTCGGCATCGAAGTTAAGCGACAGCATTGTTTCTTATTTAAATTTAAAAATTGAAGACAAGCAAAAGATGCTTGAAATCGAAAATCCCAAAGAAAGACTCGAGCAATTGTTTGCCCACATCGAGGGTGAAATTGAGATTTTAGAAATTGAAAGAAAGATTAAAACCCGTGTCAAAAAACAAATGGAAAAGTCTCAGAAGGAATATTACCTCAATGAACAGATGAATGCGATTCAGAAAGAACTGGGAGAGCGAGACGAATTTAAGAATGAAATTTTGGATATTGAAAAAGAATTGAAAGAGAAAAAACTGTCTGAAGAAGCCAGCAAAAAAGTCCGAAAAGAACTCAAAAAATTAAAAATGATGTCTCCCATGTCGGCCGAAGCGGCGGTCGTCAGAAATTATATCGATTGGTTGATGGGCTTACCGTGGGGAGTCTTTACCCATGACAAAGATGACATTGGTGCTGCAGAAAAGATTTTAGATGAAGATCACTATGGATTAAAAAAAGTTAAAACCAGAATGTTAGAGCATTTGGCGGTGCAATCATTGGCCAATAAGATTCATGGACCTATTTTATGTTTGGTCGGCCCTCCCGGCGTTGGTAAAACATCTTTGGCTCGATCCATTTCACGAGCGCTTGGGCGAAAATTTGTAAAAGCGTCTTTGGGGGGAGTTCGAGACGAGGCTGAAATTCGTGGACACCGACGGACTTATATTGGCGCACTTCCTGGGAAAATTATTCAGTCTTTGCGAAAATCAGCGTCATCCAATCCGGTTTTTTTATTGGATGAAGTGGATAAAATGGCCATGGATTTTAGAGGGGATCCCGCTGCAGCACTTCTTGAAGTGTTGGATCCAGAACAAAATAAAGAGTTTCAGGATCATTACTTGGAAGTGGAATATGATCTTTCAAAAGTTTTATTCATTACAACGGCAAATTCCTTATACAATATTCCAAGACCGCTCTTAGATCGCATGGAAGTGATTCATATTTCCGGATATACCGATGAAGAAAAGCTCCATATCGCCAAACAATATTTGGTGCCCAAACAAAAAGAAGCCAATGGCCTGAAAGACTATGATGTGGAGTTTAGGGATGCGGCGTTACTTTCCATCATTCTAAAATATACGAAGGAAGCGGGAGTCAGAAATTTAGAAAGAGAAATTGGATCTATTCTAAGAAAAGTGGCCAAAAAAATCGTTGAGAATGGAAAAAATAAAAAAGAGAAAATGATGAGAACGCCCAAAGTGGTTTTGGATTTCCTGGGCCAAGAAAAATATCGCCAAACTCAAACGGAAAGTAAGCATGAGATTGGACTTACAAATGGGATGGCTTGGACGGAAATGGGAGGAGAATTATTGGCCATTGAGTGTACGATTATGCCGGGGAAAGGAATGGTCTCCATTACGGGTCAGGTGGGAGATGTCATGCAGGAATCGGCCAGAGCCGCCTTGAGTTATGTGAGATCGAGAGGAGAATCCTTGGGCTTGGCTCCCGATTTTTATCAAAAAGTGGATGTTCATCTTCATGTTCCGGAAGGTGCGATTCCCAAAGACGGTCCTTCTGCGGGGATTACGATGGCAACGGCGCTCACATCGGCACTTCTTCGTGTGCCTGTCCGTCGAGAAATCTCCATGACAGGTGAAATCACACTTCGTGGGAAAGTGCTTCCCATTGGAGGATTAAAAGAAAAACTTTTGGCAGCATTTCGTGCTGGGATTAAAACGGCACTGGTCCCCAAAGACAATGAGAAGGATTTGGAGGAAGTGCCAAAAAAGATCCTAAATCAGTTAAAGATTATTTTGGTCGAACACATGGATGATGTCCTAAAACGCGCATTGCTCGTCAAAGATCCTGAAAAACTTTTCCAAGATCCCAAACTCAAAGGCAAACAACTCAAATCTTCATTCTACTATCAGAAGAAGCCATCATATATTACACGCCCGCCCATTGTCGGGACTGCGTAAAAACGGTTTCCCAATATGCGTATTGAGGAGTGCTGATCACGTTTCAAACCGATGCTTGGTTCTCGCAAAAATATCAACCACACTGACAGGATAAATTAAAGCTTTGTCATTCCCGCGGAGGCGGGAATCCAGAGGTTTAAAGTTATGCTGAAAGAGCGAACATTACTTTCCTTGTCATCCATATGAGGATCGATATTTCATGAGAACTTAAAAGTTCATTCTTTGCCAAATATTAGACTTAAAAAAAATTCCATGTTGTGATAATGTTTCTTTCGAAAAGCTTGGTTTTGAGATTAATATAGACACATATGAAATGTTTCAAAAAAGGTTATTTAAAGGTAAGCGATGGCCATAGGCTTTACTACGAAGTGTGTGGCAATCCTAAAGGAATACCAGTTTTATTCATTCATGGTGGCCCAGGTGGAGGATTTTCAGACTCTGATAAAACTTTCTTTAACCCAAAAGTATATAAGGTTGTTTTTTTTGACCAACGCGGTGCAGGACGTAGTCAGCCTCGTTCTAGTCTTAAAGCTAATACGACTGATCACCTAGTTGTAGATATCAATCGCCTTTTGAACTATCTGAAAATTGAAAAAGTTTTTCTCTTTGGCGGTTCGTGGGGGTCAACACTTTCTTTAATCTATAGCATAAGATATCCGAAGAAAGTGACAGGCATGTTGCTCAGGGGAATTTTTCTTTCTAGAAGTAAAGATTGTAAACACATTTATCAGGGAGGCACAAAAGCACATTTCCCTGATTATTGGAAAAGGTTTATCAGTCATGTACCACTGAAAGCAAGAAAACATCCTGAGAGATTTTATTTAAAAATGTCAAAATCAAAAAAATATCGTACAAGTAAAAAATACGCTTATGAACATGCATATTATGAAATTTCTCTTTGCATGCTTGATCTTACTGAAGAAAAAAAGAAAATATTTATGAAGTCA
>CAZDSE010000171.1:0-4990 GCA_964507905.1 uncultured bacterium
AAGTTACGCATGGGAAGCTTTGATCATGCCAATGATTATTATTTCATAAATTTAATTCGATCGAAGAAAACAACACAACTCGAAGGCGTTATCCAAAGCATTGTTGAAAATTATTTTATCATTGACCGAATATCTTTTTTTGGTCCCAAAGGGGATCTGCTGCTATCTGTGTCTCCCAAACGGGTCACTCAAAATCCAGAATCCATTTTGCCAGAAGAACCAGACCATCTCTCACTCACCATCCTAGACAGACTCTTTGAGCAACGACAAATGGTCATTAAAAATACCACCCCCGGAATTGGCATTTCCTTTGATTGCTTAACCACCATGAAGCTTGGGAAAAAAATAGTGGGAATCATTAAAGAAACTGTACTGCTTGATCGAACCTATCTTCAAAACACCAAAGAACGTACGGGACTGGATCTCTCTCTACAAGATCGCGATGGAAATCTGTTGGTATCCACATTGACCCCCGATCAAGAAAAATCATGGGTCATTCCCAAAATGGATCAGTTGAAAATGAGAACCGCCACCATTCTTGATGAATCCTTTCTCACGCTTACAAAACAAATATTGGATGAAGATGAAAAGATGGCAGGCAGCCTGGCCATCCTTGTATCTCAATCCACCACCGAAAAAACACTTCACGAAATTCGAAATATCTTTATTCTTATTTGTGCCGCCATCATGATTATTGTCTTATTCTTTACATCTATCGCCACAAGATCCGTTTTAAAACCGATTGATCTTCTCATTTCAGCCACAAAAGACATTGAAAAGGGAAAATTCAACACGACTGTTGCTCTTCCGGAAATGAGTGAAGTCGCCACATTGGTCAACGCTTTCAACACCATGTCTGAATCACTGATACATACCCAAGCCCAATTGGTGCATTCATCTAAAATGACCTCCCTGGGTCAACTGGTCGCTGGCGTGGCTCACGAACTCAATAATCCGATCGGATTTACCTATAGCAATTTGAGTCATTTAAAGGACTATGTGACTCAGATAAAAAAAATGATTGAAACGTATGAAGAGACATCCAAAAAACTCACCAAAGCTCTTCAAGATCACATACAAAAAACAAAAAAAGATTTGAATATCGATTTTATTTTAAAAGACACAGACAGCATCATTCAAAGTAGCATAGAAGGCACCCAACGCACGAAGGACATTGTGGTGGGGCTTAGAAATTTCTCACGATTAGATGAAGCCGAGATTAAAGAAGTCGACATTCACGAGGGACTGGAAAGCACACTTAAACTCTTAAGCAGTGAACTTAAAAATCGCATTACAGTTCATAAAGAGTATGGAATCCTGCCAAAAATCACTTGTTATGCGAGCCAAATCAATCAGGTGTTTATGAATCTCCTGAGCAATGCCATTCAAGCCGTCATTGAGAAAGAGGAAAAATTGGAAAAAGAGGAAATGGGAGACATTTGGATCAAAACAGAAAGGCAAAATAAACAAATTTGGATTTCCATTCGAGACAGTGGAAAAGGCATTCCTCCGGAACATATCGATCGCATTTTTGACCCATTCTTCACCACCAAAAAAATTGGAAAAGGCACAGGCTTGGGCCTTTCCATCTCCTATGGCATTATTCAAAAACACAAAGGGGAAATTAAGGTACAAAGCGAAATGGGCAAGGGCTCGACATTTACCATCATTCTTCCCATTTGAATGAATTGATTTTTACAAACTTTTTCATTATCGTATCCCCTAATGAATGCTTTATCGAAGCTTTTATCGGCCCTTTTTTCATCCCTCCTTTTTTTAGCCCTATTAAGTGTCTTTATCCTATTGAGCCCAACAACATCACTGGCCAAAACCTCCTATCGTGAAAAAATTCGGACTCAGCAACAAGATAAGATGAGCGAGCATTTGTTTAAAAATAAAGAACGACTTTCTGGCCATTTTCAGAGAAAAAAAAATCTTCTCGAAAAAAAATACCAAAAACGAATCATGCGTCTTGAAACAAAGCGAGAAAAACTACCCGAAAAACGATTCAATCGGCTAAAGCGCCGATTGAATCACTGGCATGCACGGGAACTTACACAACTCAACTATGAAGAGCAATTGGTTCTAAAAAAACTCAATCAACAAGAACAAAAATTACACGCATTGTCTCAAGTTCAATGAACTTCAATATTTTTTTTCGATTGTTTTCTTTTTACATCGGATTATGGGCATCTACCGTTTATTACTTTGGGCTTGCCTTTATTCAGTTCTTATTCACCCGAGATGAAGACTGCATCACTTGGGCCTCTCATGGGTGGGGAACATTTAATTTAAAAAATGCAGGAGTGACATTAGATGTACATGGTCAAGAAAATTTAAACACATATCCTGCAATTTTTGTTCTGAATCATCAAAGCCTCCTCGATATGTTTATTGTTTGCAGTTTGTCTCCCGGTCGAATTCGACCCATTGCAAAACGATCATTTTTATATATCCCTGTATTGGGCGCATTTATGAAGCTTGTGGGTGTCGTTTTACTTGAACGTTACGATCCTCAAAAAGCGATGGTGGGAATGAGAGAAGCGAAAAAACTTTTGGACAATAAATTTTCTTTGGTCATTGCTCCAGAGGGAACCAGAAGCAAGTCAGGAGAACTTCAACCACTCAAAAAGGGAGCATTTCATTTGGCATTACAAACCAAAATCCCCATGGTTCCCATAACGATCGTAAACGCATTCAATCTTTTACCGAAAAAAAACTGGCTTCCCAAATCTGGAATTGTTCACGTATTTGTCGAAACTCCAGTTTCTACAAAAGATTGGTCACCAGACCATTTGTCCGAGCATGTAGAAACCGTACGGACTATTTTCCTAAGCCATTTGAATTCGCGTTCTTAAATTCACTCACAGCTTGACGAATGATATTCATGATATCTTTTCTAGATGACCATTGAATTTCTTGTTGACCCGGTTCCTTTGGATAATGATCGGGGAAAAAACCATGCGTCATGATATAAAAGAAAATGGATTCTTGAACCTCTTCGTCTGAAGACCAAAAGTATCGCCAACCTTCCCCAAAACTAAGTTTATCGTTCCACCAATCCGAAACGATCTCTGTAAATCCTTTTGTATTTTTGGCATCATAAAAATCATATGCCTTATCAATGAGAGGCTTTAAGTCATCAAACAGAGCCAAAATCTCATCCCCATTTAAAAGGTTATTGCCATCCAGATCATATTTTAAGAACAATTGCTCGATCGCCCTCAATGTCCCCATAATTAATTTTAAGTCTGCCATCGAGACGGTATCGCCCTCGAGCCCATACAGATGGATGAACCGCTTTAAATACGTGGCCAATGATTTTGAATCATTAAAATAGGCCATCATCCGAGGGAAATAGGCTCTAAACTCTGGCTCTTCTCCTGCATGAGATAACCACGCCTGTTGGTCAATACTGAGAGAATTTTCTTTTCTGTAGTCTTTAAACGTCGGACTCCAAAAATGGGAGGACACCAATCGGTCGTTTTCAAATATGAAACTCACCATTTCTAGAATTTCAAATCGATCGAGTTCTCCATTTTGATTTCCGTTGAGCAACAAATGATCTGTCGTAGTAATTAAAATATTTCCAATCGTTGCATCTTCCATATTATTTAATGAATGAATGGCCGCATTCTCTCCCACCATCTGATAAAAACCTTGAACAAACCGACGGATGGTTTTTAACAATGCCTGTAATTCTTTTTCATTTTCGGTTTTCAGGGAAAGTTTTTGATCATGATTTTCATCGTAAATGGCCAAAACATAGTCAATCATATTGAGCAACATAATCGATAGCTTCACGTCAGAAGTGGAAGGCGCTTTCTTCGGATGGAATGGCGAACTCCAAAGCACTGCAATTTTATTCATAAACTCTTCATCCTTAGGTGCATTTGAGGAAGCATTTGAAACACTGACCTCATTTACCTTTTCTACGGAAGATTTTAAAAAATCTCTCATCTTTTGAATATCAGGCCTCGAAAATGAGCGCTCAGGACTTTGAAATAGAATCGATTTTAAATCCAATAGAGCATTTGTAAATAATTCCGATTCAGACTGTGTCCCCAAATGAAGCAGCTTAAACAGTTTATTTAAATCTTTGGCCTCAATGGCACGCGCCTGATTTATACAAAACTGATCCAAGAAATGATAGACAACCTTGTGATAGGATAAAAGAATGGATGAAAACTCATCGGTTGACCAAATTTTTTGACTGGTAACCGCATACACATCAAATATGTTTGTATATGTAAAATCAATCACATCAAACATTTCAAATATGTTCTCGGGATTAATCGAACGCTCTGATCTTCCAAAAATAATGTGATTGATAAAAAATCCAGCTTCGATGAAACGATCCCAGTAGGTCGTGTCAATGCCGGCATCCAAATATCGATATTGGTTTAAGATGACCTGCTTCACCAATGGAAATTGAATTTTTCCCCGATCATTTTGAAACAAAACTTTGGACATTTTAACTATTTCTGAAAAAATATTTTTTTTAATTTTCCAAGCTTTTTCAATCTGTTCGTTATTCTTATCCGACAATTGTGAAAGCTCCTGCTGAAAATCTGACACCGCCACAATATATGGTGCGATCAGAACCACACGTCTAAAAATCTCATGGACATCGCTCAGTTGTATTTTTGATTGTTCGTCTCCCAAAAGAATATTAATCAGCGCCACAAACCGACGAATCCACACTTCGACTTGTTGAGACTCATCCAAAATTCCAGATGTTAAGATACACTGGATTTCTTGCTGCGTGTAGGCGCCCTCATACTTTCCCTCCAGTCTGGCTGTGGCCAATTCCAGCAATGCCATGGAGCGGTTAATCGCCTGAATGAACCCGTTATTCTGAAGTTTTCCCATAGTGAATTTGTCAAAATTATCAGAGATAATTTTAAATGACTCAATCGTAAAACGATCATTTTTCGTATATTGAAATTTATAGACAGGGGGCGTTGGCTTGTCTTCCCCAAACCACTTC
>CAZDSE010000172.1:0-4922 GCA_964507905.1 uncultured bacterium
CAACACGTTATCATCGTAAGTATCGGAAGATTTTGACATTTTCTTGAGTTCCTCTTTGAGCAATCGATGCACCATTAAATCGGGATATCTTCGAATGGGAGATGTAAAATGCGTGTAGCACTGGGAAGCCAGTCCAAAATGTTTCAGATTCTTTTCATCATAGCGGGCCAATTTCATCGATCGAAGCAACGCATTGTGAATGACCTTTTCTTCAGGCTTCCCCCGGGTGGCTTCTAAAACACGACTGTAGTGTTTGGGATTGGGAACCTTTTCAAATTCAAGTGTATACCCCAAATTATGACACAATTCATGAAACTCATAGAGCACATCTGGATCTGGGGCTTCATGAACTCGATATATAAAGGGCCTGTGTTTTTTAAACATAAATTCTGCCACGGTTTCATTGGCCGCAATCATAAACTCTTCAATCAGCATATGGGCTTCTAAGCGAGATCGCTTTACAATATTTTCAATTTCACCTTCTATGTTTAATATGAGCTCGGATTCTGGCAAATCAAAATCCAAACACCCTCTTCCATATTTTTGTTTTTTTAATATGTTCTTTAGCTCGTTCATGACCAACACGTCTTGGAGAATCTCTGCATATTGATCGCGCACTTTCTTGTCATCATCCAAAATGGCTTGAATGGCCGTATAGGTCATTCGATGCCGGCTTCGAATCACCGATTCATAAATTGAATAATTTATTTTTTTTCCTTTTGAATCAAACTCCATTTCACACGTAAATGTCATCTTTTCTGTATTGGGATTTAAACTGCATAAATCATTCGATAATGCCTCCGGAAGCATGGGAATGACTCCTCCCGGAAAATACACACTCGTCGCGCGATCATATGCTTCATGATCCAAAGCTGAATTTTTCTTAACAAAAAAACTCACATCGGCAATGGAAACCCACAATCGAAAATTCCCGTTGGCGTGTTTTTGAACACAGACCGCGTCATCAAAATCTTTTGCGGTCTCGCCATCGATGGTCATAAAAGGCAAATCAGTTAGATCTTTTCTCTGCTGCCGACCATGACTCAAGTTCCATTTTTGAATCTCAGACGCCTGATGCAGCACTTCATTAGAAAACTCATGTCTTAATCCATATTTGTATATCATGGATGAAAAATCGACCTCATGCTCACCCGCTTGTCCCAATATTTTAGAAATTTCCCCTTGAGCCCACCGATTATGTTCTGGGTATTTTACAATTTTACACACCACCATTTGCTTATGATGCATTGATAATTCCTTTTCATAGGGGATCATCACATTGTCTCGATCGCTCTCATTGCCTTGAGGAACGACATAGGCCATCTTGCCTTTCACAAAAAGGCGTCCCACGACTTGAGTAGTCCCTCGTTCTAAAATTTCAACCACTTGGCCGTAGATTTTTCGTCCCTGCATCACTCTCACTTTTAAGCGGTCTTGATTCATAACCCCATCCAGCTCAGGGGGGCTCAGATACACATCTTCTGAGCTGCCATCGTCTGGAATCAAAAAACCAAACCCTTTGGGATGTTTTTTGACAATTCCAGTCACAAAATCTTCTTCGGACACCATTCGATATCTCTTTCCAGACATTCGAATAATTTTATTTTGATTGAGCAGAGATTTTAACATCCTTCGAAACAATTTTCTGTCCTGCTGATTTATTTGAAATAAATGGCAGAGCTCATCAAAGGTCATCGGTTGATATTTGGGATGTTCCATCCGTTGTAAGATATTGTTCTGATTGATTTTCATATAATCGACTTTAGTGCAAAAGGACTTGAGATAGAAGTAAAAATACAGTACCAAGAATACTGTTGCTGGAGTGGCGGAACTGGCAGACGCGCAGGATTCAGGGTTCTGTGGGGTAACACCCGTGGAGGTTCAAGTCCTCTCTCCAGCATTTAATCTATGAAACTTGGCATCATTGATCTGGGCAGCAATTCACTTCGATTTGATATCTTTTCCATTCGGCTGAATGGCAAGCCCAAACTCCTTCATCGAGAGAAAGATATGATTCGAGTCGGTGATCAAGTCTTTACCAAACAACGATTTCAAAAAGATGCCATTGGACGATTGCTCAGCACGTTGGATCGCGTACGCACCAAAATTAAAAATGAAAAAATAGACCACATGATTTGTTATGGAACAAGCCCATTTCGAGAGGCAAGAAATGCCAAAGCCTTAATCCAAACCATAAAGCAAAAAACCGGTCTTTCTTTTTCTATTCTTTCAGGAAAGAAAGAAGCGGAAATGATTGCCAAAGTCATCATGAAAACCCATCCAACTCAGAAAAAAACCATACTGATTGATATTGGCGGAGGCAGCACTGAAATTACAATCTGTCGTAAGAATAATATTTTGAGACAAGATAGCTTTCAATTGGGAGCCCTACGTTTGCAGCATGCCTATCTCAAAACCAATCCCCCAACTGAATCGGCCATCCATAAATTACAAAACCACATTCAAATTGTATTAAAAGACCACTATGGAGCACGGCATATGGAAATTGAATCTGCCATTGGCAGTGCCGGAACGGTGAAAGCATTATTAACAGTCATTCTGGGCAAAAAAAATTCACTTTCTGTACCACAACTTGAGCATTTTTCACGTAAAATCAAAGGATTACGCCTTGCGCCTCTTAAGCGCCTGCTTAAAACCGAAGGTCAGCGTGGAGATATTATTTTGGCAGGAACCCTACTACTGCTTGAAATTTTATCCTTTTTCCATTTAAGATCTATATATGTTAGCAAACGCAGTCTGCGTGATGGAATTCTCATCGACTATTTAGATCATGCCATCCCAAAAAGATAAATCACTTACGGTTCGTCAAAAACTTCTAGAAAGTATTGAGCACACGATTAAAGAACTCCATCATCAATATACAACCCTTTTGGATCTTAAAATTATAGACGCGTCTTTACGGGAACTCTCTCACACATCGAAAGTCTTTGCTCCATATCATCACAAACGAAAAGTAACTGTGTTTGGATCTGCGCGGTGCAAATCTTCTGATCCTTCTTATAAGCAAGCCAAAGACTTTGGGAGAAAAATGGTGGACTTAGGGTATATGGTGCTCACAGGGGCGGGTCCCGGCATTATGCAAGCCGCACAAGAGGGAGCCGGATCTGCGGGAAGTTTTGGGCTCAATATACAACTTCCCTTTGAACAAGTCGCCAATCCCGTCATTCAAGGCGATTCCAAACTGGTTAATTATAAATATTTTTTCACACGAAAACTGACGATGATCAAAGAAAGCGATGCATTGGTTCTTTTTCCCGGTGGATTTGGAACCCAAGATGAGCTTTTTGAAACATTAACTCTCCTTCAAACTGGGAAAACCACGCCCACTCCGGTCATTTGTGTGGATAAGCCCGGCGGAAATTACTGGAAAACCTGGAAGGAATTTAATGTCAGAGAATTGGTCAGACGAGATTTGATTTCACGAGAAGACATAGGATTGGTCTACTTTACAACCCATGTGGAACAAGCCATCGAGCATATTAACAAATTTTATCATAATTATCATTCCATTCGATTCCACAATGACAGCCTTCTCATTCGGGTGTGGCGTCTCCCTCCGGCTCATGTGGCTCAAGCACTCGGTCATCGTTTTAAGGATATTTTGATGAAGGGAACAATCACAATTATGTCAAAAAATCTTCCCTCCGATCCCGACATTGAAGATCTCTCTCTTAAAACCCTCCGTCTTCACTTCAACCAAAGAAACTACGGTAGACTGAGACAACTGATTGATGTATTGAATCGGTATTAAGGCTTTACAAAAAATATATTTTTTCGGATTTTTCTCAATGTTTTTGGTTGTTATCCCGGTCATTGTCCCGTTTTGGATAAGCCTGGGATTATCCATGCATGAAGTCTTTAAACTGCAAGCGTTGTTTGGCTTATCCGTAGTAATATTGGAAGTACCCTCTGGCTATTTATGTGACCTTTGGAGCAGAAAGAATACTTTGCTCCTCGGTGCTTTCTTTTATGGGGTTTCATTTACTTATTTAATTTTTACGAGTTCATACTGGAATCTTGTGATTTTTGAACTTCTCTGTGCCATATCCGTAAGCCTTATTTCGGGTGCGGACATCTCGTTGCTCTATGATTCTATAGATAAGAGTGACAGAAAACAAACGACCAAGGCTGTGGCCAACATGCAATTTGCAGAACTGAGTGGTGAATCTGTTGCTTCGATTATGGGAGGATTTTTAGTCGTTATATCTTTTACGGCTGTTTTGATTGTCAATGCAATTACAGCGTGGATACCCTTCTTCATTGCTTGGTCTTTTCATGAACCTGTCTATGATAGAATGAGTAAAACCACTCATAAGTCCAACATCAAAAAAGTATTGCGCCATGTCTTTTTAAATAATGATCGCATTCTCATTTTAACGTTTCTAAATCTAATCATTTGGGGATTATCCACATTTTTTGCAGTTTGGATGTTTCAAAAATACTGGCAGTTAAACAATATAAATCTGGCTTTCTTTGGGATTATTTGGGCAACGTATCATATTATAGCTGGCCTAATGGGCAAACAGGTTCATTGGCTAGAGCATAAATTTGGCCCCATTTTACTCCTTATATTTTTAGGCCTGGCCCCCATACTGGGTTATTTCGGAATGGCCTTTGGCAGCGGTTGGTTCGGGGTAACGATTGGATTGTTATTTTATTTAAGTCGTGGAATTACAGGAGTGTTACTGAACGATGCTCTCAATTGGCGCACTCCGAGTGAATTTCGCGCGACCATTAATTCTCTTCAGAGTTTTTTCTTTCGTTTGGGTTTTGCGATCTTTGGCCCATTGGTTGGATTCACAATTGATCGTTATGGAATGAATACTGCCCTAAATTCTTTGGGCATTACATTTTCAATTTTATTTTTTCTGGCCTTGTTTCCTTTAATAAAGGCATTAAAG
>CAZDSE010000173.1:0-1957 GCA_964507905.1 uncultured bacterium
ATATGAGCCAGATTATATTGTACTCTGAGTTCTAGACTAAGCAAATCACTGAGTAAGCTTATTCTTGAGAGGTTTGTTGGCGGATCTCTTTTTTGAGTGTCTCGAATAGGGCTATATGTCTTTCAACAATCTTTTCATGAATCTTATCTTGTCTCATGGTCTCGTACACTTTCATGCTGTATTTAAAGCTCTATTTTTAAATATGTTGAATTCCCTCCTTGTTTGGGAAGATCGACATGAAACACTCCCCATCGGCCTCCGATGGTATCAATGGTGGATGTGGAAAGAGTTTCGTCGCCCAGTTGGAATAATTGAATATCATGCTCACCATTCGGCATTAGTTTTTTTACCGTGATCGACGCCGGGAGATTTCGGGCAATGGGAAATTCTAAGAGGCCGTCGGTATCGAATGGATTTCCATTAAATAAGAAAATCTGATTGGGTTTTTCAGTGGGACCGAGCAGATCAGACATGTTTACAAATTGACGGTCCATTTTTTTTATAAATTCATCGATTAAATCTTTTGGTAAATCTTTCGGCCAATTAGACGAATTCAAGAGTTGTGTGGCCAACGGTTGGACTGCTGGGTCTAAAAGGGCATTCATACTCAAGAGGGGATCCGTATCCTTCAAAATAGAGGGAAGGATTTTTTGGGATTCCAATTTGATGAGCAGTCCATGAAATGGAATCCAAGTCGGCCAGGGTCTTCTTTTGGATAAAATCCCCTTTTCTTGTCTTCGGTAGTTTTCGTTGCGACCAATATTTAACCGAATATTTCCCAATTCCAATGGATATAGTTCTTCCATATGTCCTGCCAAATCCAATTCAAACACCCGATATCCCCAATGTGCTGCGGGGGCGTCACCATCTCCATTAGATTTTTTATAATTTTCCATGTCTCTGGCCTGAAAAGCCTGAGCCGTAAGTGCTGTTGTGTGAACAAAATGGACTCTGTTATTCCCAATGGTTGCGATATCATAGTAATCGGCATGATCATGGCCGAGAAAAAAATGAGTTACGGGATATGTGCCAATCAAACGCAATAGTTCTTTGGCGGAATCATAATGAGTATCAATTAAGCCATGATGATCGACTGTGGTTTCGGCTGAGGCCCACTGTTGGCAAGAAAATAATGGATCTTTTTGAAAATTATTGAATTTATACCAAAGCTCATCGCCAAGTCTCAAAATCCCACGGCGGGGGTAGCGGTATTTTTCATCGTCATAAAACATTCCCTTGGCTCCCCCTCTGGGATCATGATGGCCGACCAAGACAATTTTTTTGCCGGCTTTTTCTGCAGCTCTAAAATCGGTTTCAAGCCACTTTAATTGTTCCTCAGAGATCCATCCACCATCGTTTGCGCCAAAATTGGAATAGGTGAGCCTAAAATATCGATAATGGTCAAACGTATCTAAAAAGACAAAGTGCCAGTTGCCAAAATCAAAAGAGTAATATCGAGGACCGAACATTTTCTGCCAATAGTGCTTGCCATCAAATAAAACACGTTGAGTTTCAGGCCCGGTCGTCGTGGCAGAAAATTGAACTGCGGGCAGCGTGCTTGAATTATTGTGCATTTCATAGGCCGCGTATCCGTCGTGATTTCCCAATCCAATAAATGTGGGAAATTTAAGTTGTCTAAAGAACTGGACCATACTTTGAAACTCATTCCAGTAGGATGATTTTTCTAAATGATAAGGGGTTGACTCAGAATGGGGTTCAAAAATCATTTCAAATCCAGAAAATAAAGCGCCCATCTGCCCGGCATTGTGAAATGTATTCCCTCCATCGACAATATCACCACTGACAATGGCAAAATCAGGATTTAAAAAATTCATTTCTTTGATGGCTTGATAGAGGGCAAATTCCTGAGTCGAGAGATCTTGATGATGCTTAAACATGTGGCCGCGAAGATTTAAATCTAGGTTGTTAATCTGTGGATCGGCAAAATGGATAAACC
>CAZDSE010000173.1:1976-2998 GCA_964507905.1 uncultured bacterium
TTGGCCAATAGCCCAATACAATGTCTCTGGATGTCATGAACGATCACTTGATTGTCTTTTAGAATTTTTACTTCCAAATCCATCGCCCGGTTGGCGAAATCTACAATTTGCATTGGCATGCGGCCGGTTAAGATGACCTTATCCTCAAACAATTCAAAATTTTCATATTTGGCTTGGATTTCAAATTGCATCTGTCTGGGAGCCCAATCGTTGAAATAAATCATGGGCAAAAAGTAATCTTGTCCTGTGGATTTATGCTCCACCAAATCATGATAAGATGCGTAGGTTCTCTCATATCCGCGAGGAACTGGGCGATTCACATCTCTAGAAAAATACGGAGACAACGTGATGTTAATATTTAACGAACTGATTTTGGCATTTTTTATTTCTGTCAGTTTCTCATTCGGCAGTTGCAGGATGATTGAGAACGTGTCTCCCCTCATGACGAGGCTTGGAAACCCCAAAGTCGGATAGATAATTTCATGAATGCGAGTGGGGATGGGAAGGAGTTGTGCATTTTCATTGAGTTCCGGAGATGCATATTGGATATCTCCAATGCGAAGCGATGCCGGCAATTCTGTATAGGAAAAACAGAAAAGCGGCACACACAGAACATATGCGACAACGAATTTGAACACCTTCATAACAACGAATACTTGGGCAGAACCATATCAGACTGGAATATATTTTCAAGCAAATAAGGGAAGGAGGAGGTCGTCTTTCGCTTCATGGCTCGCCCTTCGGGCTGCGCTTTACTCAAAGGCAACTCGATATCTTGTGTTGAAGTGCCGTTTGGGCACTTCAAATTGCTCCAGAAGACCTCCTCCTTCCCTATATATGGAGAAAATATTGAGCATGAATATATTTCTTGCCATGTTTGATATGGTTGGCTTACTCTTTTTCCCATTATTATGGGAATTTTGGATAGCAAATTTGCAATCGTCACTGGAGCCTCTCGGGGGATTGGGAGAGTGATTGCGTTGGAGCTGGCCAAAGCGGGGGCGACTGTGTGTGTGAACTTT
>CAZDSE010000173.1:3008-4915 GCA_964507905.1 uncultured bacterium
TGAGGATAAGGCCAAAGGCGTTTTATCCGAACTTCAAAAAATTTCTCAAAAAAATCATATGATGTCCCAATTTGATGTCTCTTTGTGGGAGGAAACCGAAAAAGCCATGACGGCATGTATCGAAACGTGGGGACAATGCGACATTTTGGTGAATAATGCGGGCGTAACGAGAGACAATCTGGTATTGCGCATGAAAGAATCCGAATGGGATGAGGTCATTGATCAAAATCTAAAAGGGACTTTCCACTGTTCCAAAGTGGCCGTCAAATATATGTTAAAAAAGCGAGAAGGCCGCGTGATTAATATCACTTCCTATGCCGGGGTCGCGGGCAATGCCGGGCAAACCAATTATGCGGCATCCAAAGCGGGGATGGTTGGATTTACGAAAAGCATGGCCAAGGAGCTGGCCAGTCGACACATTACGGTGAATGCGATTGCCCCCGGCTTCATTCAAACCGAGATGACCGGGCAACTGCCCCAAGACAAGCAGAAGGACATTGCAGCGAATATTCCCCTTGGATTTTTTGGAACTTGCGAAGATGTGGCACATTTGGTAATCTTTTTGGCCTCACCTCACGCTCGGTATATTACAGGGCAGGTGATTGGGGTGAATGGTGGATTATATATATAAAGGAGGAGCAAGAATCATATGCCTACAACAGAAGAAAGAGTGAAAAATATCTTGGTGGATCAATTGGGTGTGGAGCGACAGAATATTAAGCCCAATGCATCATTGGTGGATGACTTGGGTGCAGATTCATTGGATATCGTTGAGCTCGTCATGGCGATGGAAGAAGAATTTGGTTTGGAAATCCCAGATGAGCAAGCTGAAAAAATTAAAACCGTGGGTGATGTCATTCGTTACGTGGATGATCGCGCACCCAAAGCCTAACTTTATTTCGGTATGCCATCCAGACGTGTTGTTGTTACCGGTATAGGTTTAATCTCTCCTTTGGGAATTGGAATCCAAGAAAATTGGGATGGGTTAATCAATGGGCGATCCGGTATTGATCGGATTACTCACTTTGATGCATCCAAATTTTCATCTCAAATAGCCGGCGAAGTTAAAAATTTTAATCCTGAAACATATATAGCGTTCAAAGAAATTCGGCGGATGGATTTATTTACACATTATGGAGTGGCTGCCGCCAAACTTGCCATTGCGGATAGTCTCATCCAAGTGACAGAAAAAAATGCCCATCGGATTGGAACTTTAATTGGATCAGGAATCGGGGGAATTCAGTCGATCGAAAAAACCTATAAGTCCTATTTGGAAAAAGGGCCAAAAGGAATTGGCGTATTTTTTATTCCTCAAGCGATCTCCAATATGATCTCAGGACATGTTTCGATTTTTCATGGTCTAAAAGGGCCGAATTCTTGTGTGGTGACTGCTTGTGCGACTGGCGCCCATGCGATCGGTGACTCATTCCGATTGATACAACAAAATAAAGCCGATGTGATGGTCGCAGGGGGAGCAGAAGCCGCTGTATGTGAACTGGGGATTGGGGGATTTTCGACGATGAAGGCCTTGTCTACTAGAAATGACGAACCAAAAAAAGCCTCTCGTCCGTTTGATAAAGATAGAGACGGATTTGTGATGGGAGAGGGATCGGGTATTGTGGTTTTAGAAGAATATGAACATGCCAAAAAAAGAAATGCCAAGATTTATGGAGAAATCATTGGATATGCACTCACGGCAGACGCTTCTCATATGACAAATCCCGCGCCACACGGGGAAGGGGCTGCCCGATGTATGACGTTGGCGATGGAAGACGCTCGAGTTTCTGCTGCCGATGTTCATTATATCAATGCGCATGGAACATCGACAGATGCCGGAGATGTTGCAGAAACCGAAGCCATTAAATCGGTCTTTAAAGAAGAGGCAAAGAAAGTGTCTGTCAGTTCTA
>CAZDSE010000174.1:0-4913 GCA_964507905.1 uncultured bacterium
GTTCATCGAAGAATGCTTTTAGAAATTCGTCAGTTTTATAAGCACGATCAAGTCCCAAAGCGATAAATGTCTCAAATGCTTCTTTGTACTGCGATAAGCGGAGGGCGTTTGATGAAATGTATCCAATATTACTTGCGACACTTTCGATGATCTCAACATGTTTTAAAAATAACCGATTTTTTAGGTTACTCTCTAATGATTGTATATAAGATGCTAAACTTTTCTCTTTAGATACAATAGTTGCTAAGTCTGGAATGCTTAGCTGAATAAAATTTGTGTTGTCAGCATTTAATGGATTAAGAAGTGAAATGGGTTGTTGGTCATATTTTATGATCTCTGAGGAATGGGTGACACTTAATGCCTTGTTTAATGCATCGCGTTCTTTTCCGAAACTTGGAGTAAAATAAGGGAAATAAAATCCTTCACAATTTCCGATGGGTTTTTTTTGATCCTCTTCTCCTCTTGTTCTCATGATCTGATCCCATTGGGTCGCAGGTGTTTTAAGATTGGTCATGATCAAGTCGATCACTTCCTGCGGTGACTCAGTGAGCCATTTATAAAGTAGAGAAGAGGCAGAGGGAGCATCAGATGTCCAGCTGACTTGAGAAATATTGTTCGACATAGAAGCTTGGATCTTTCCAATGTCGAGTTTATGAGGTGTCTGAACAGTGAACTTAGCGAGCTGTATGGTCCCTTCAGGTTCTTCAAGGACGATGGTGATGGTTACAAATAGATCCGCATGAACATCAAACACTATGTCTGGTCCCATAGACTTACTTGTACAATACATGTCGAGGTTATTGTGCCATGGCTTGGAAAAGATAACCTTAAGATTCCAGGCTTTTTTGTCGAAGGCATTTGCGGTTAAGAATATCTTTGGAATGATTGACGAAAAAAATGTTTCAATTTCTTTCCTGGCGCTGATTCTTTCACCGGCCATGAAAAACTCTGGTTTGGCTTTTTCAAGGATAAGATCTTGGTTATCAATTGAATTCCATGGCAAAATTCCAGAGGATCCAAGCTCAGGTGAATCGTGCGCATATTTTGCCTTTAGGGCATCAATTTCTTCTTTAACATGGGCCAGTGTTTCTAAATATCCTTGATACAGCTTATTAAATAGATCTCGGGAGGGAGCTATTTTTTCGTTAGTTATAGGATCGGTTTTGTAAAAAAAGTCTTTAACAAGCTGTTTCAAACTGGCTCCTGATTGAATAAGAGACCGGATGTCCTTATTTAGGAAAGTATCCACTTCTAAAGGAGTCATACTGCCGACCTTGGTTGGAAATTCTAAAAACATAAGACCGTATAAATTAGAAGCATCCGACCAGAGACCAATATTTTGCGCTTCTTTAAGCGAAAAGTAAGTTAGAGCTCCATGATGATGTGCGATGTCCAAAGCTTGTTTTAGATGAGAGTAATGATCCATGCTTCTTTCGGAATGATCCAAATATTTTCCGTATACAGAATCTGGTTCGAATAAGTATGTATTTGATGATGATTTTATTTGGGCCAGTCCCTTAAGTTTTGCCAACACGGAAGCGAGCTCATGCTGTGTAAAATCGCATGCCTTGTCTTGACAGTTGAGGCGTCCGATATAGGTGTCTGTAATTTCGGTTAGTTGAAGATCTATATCTTGGCGTTCCTTCTTATTTTTATCGAGCTTGTCCTTGTCGTAGTATTCTTGGAACTCTTTTAAATTGTCATCGATATCACTCAGCTTGGTGATGATTTTATACTGCTCTTCTTTAAGTTCCTCTATGCTCGTTGTGAGCTGCTGACTAAGATGGTAAAAGTTTTCTCTAATATCTTTATGAATTTCATTTAATTGGGTCCGTATTTCTTGAATCTCTCTTTGAAGTTCGGTAAACATTTCATTCATGTGATTCATAAGTAGCTGCATTTCGCTGGGTTGACCTTGTTTGGCAAAAAAATCCGCAATGCTAAAAACGCCGGCCACTATATTGACTGAACATGTAAGCAAAGTTTCTCCTGCGCCCATGAGTGCAGAATTGGCCAATTTGGCAATATTATCTCCGATAAAAATTCCATGGCTGGTCACCTGGTCAAAATTTCGAGCAAACTTGGGATTAATTTTATTTAGAACGAGGAAAGTAAGTTTTTGGCCAGCTTTTAAATTGGCAATATTGCTTTGATGCTCAAGTTGCATCTTCTTCACAGTTTCCGATTTCAATTGAGCCGCTTCAATTTTTTTGAACATGGATGCAAACGATTTGATGGATTTTTCTATTGCAAGATTTTTCTCCTTATCGTTATCTATTTTCTTTTCCATCAAAGAGAGCAGCAGGGATAAATCAAGTTGAGACTTCAACCCCTTATTACTGTTAACCAATGTGGATATATCGTCTTTTGTCTTGACATGTACTTTTGATTCAAAAACTTTATCTACATCATTTAGAAATGCTGGATTTCTTGCGAGTGTAAAAAAATGATCTCTAACGGTTTGGGGCGATACTTGCTCCATATCATCTAAAACTTTAATAACCAGATCTTTTAATTTCTTTCTGCCGTGATTTTCAAAAGCGTCTGCCGCGACATCAACGCCATCTATAATGGCTCCAAGCGATGCTTCTGGAGTACCCAACCCTATCGCTTCGCCAACGATGATCGCATCTCTTCCGATTCGCTTAGTAATGTCTGAATTCCCATCTGCAATTGCCTGATCAAATTTTGCCAAAACTAGATCTTTATTAAAATCACTAAAATCTAAGTCATCTGATCCGATGACATCATCTTCAAATTGTTTGAGACTTTGAATTGCTGATCCCACATCAGAACAGCCCCCTACGCGTTTATAGCAATCTTGTAATAGCTTCATGTGATACGTCTGTCGCCAAGATCCCAAGTTTTCTATATGAGCATAGTATAAGACAGATTGCGGATCAGCATCTGGAACCGATTCTGAAGCAAAGTCAGTATAGGTTTGATCGTCACTCCCCAAGGAGTTACAATGTGCCGTTTGAACAAATCCAAGGGTGATGAAAACAGTACTGATTAGAAATATTTTATATACATCACAACGCATGCCCTTTTACATTGCAAGGGCAATGCCAAAGAATGTTAAGCACAAAAAAATTCAGACTTTGAAATTAACGACAATTTTTGTCAGAAAGAAATCTAGAATTATTGGAGATTTAGAATAATTTCCGCATCTTAACTGAATTAGAAGAACTCTTTAACACGCGCCAAAAAACGGCGCCGAATATTTATCTACTCTTGATTGGGGCAAAAGCTGATTTTTTTGAGGCGGTATTCCCATTTAGAGCGAATACCAAGCCAGTCTCTTTTTATACACTTTTCCTCATCAAGGCCATACCACATCATTATCCAATCATTGTTCTCATCACTGGTTAATTTCACATCGGGTTCACCAAAAGAAAAACTACGATTGTTATTGAAAAAAATATAAGAATCTTTATATGAATTATCAAAATTTAACCAGCATTCTAGATGATTTATTCTTCTTAGACTAATAGCGTCGTAGTCGACAGCTCGAATTTTTCCCTCATAATGATACAAAAAAGCGTATTTTGTTTTTGGAATCTTTCTGGGAACGACATCATCAGAAATAATAAATTCATCGCACGTGCGGTATACAATTTTTCTATCGCTGGGTCCCCAAAATGATGGTTCTGGGCGTACGGGAAAAGAAGGAGCGGTTCCATCGTTAAATCTCAAAAGCAAATCGGCCACTTTTTCATCATAGGATAGAGGACCATTTGGATTAAAGCGATACGCAGGAATAATGGTCGATAAGATTTCGGGGCTGACGGATGAAAAAAGATAACTCACAATTTTTCGACTGTGCTCTGAAGTGGTATCTCCATAGTATGATCGAAAGACCTTATAAATGGCCTCATGAACATTGAGTGAGGCTTTGTGGGTATCTGAAAGTTTTTCCCATATCCTTTGAGAATAGACGATGCGATTGGAATTCAAATAAATGGCCGCTTGAACAAACTTTGGCATCCCTTGCGGACAATAATCTTTTGAAAACTTATGATTTGAATCTCCGACTTCTTCAATAGAAACAGGAAGAATTTCTCGTCTTTCCAAGATATCCGAAAGTGCGTCATATACTTTTCTATAAAGTTTGGGGTGGGGTGTTTCTATTCGGCTGATCATCGCAAAACTTTGTTCTATCTCAGTTCCTGCGAGTTGAGGCAAATTTAATCCCCATACGTTCTGAGCTTCCCACAGATCTTGAATTTCCGCCGTAAAGACTTCCCCCGTCTCGCTCATACAGGCAAATGAACCACCCCCATTCCCCGCCTCCGGGCCATTGGCGAAAGCTTCCAGAGCCAGCAGGTGTGCAAAAATAAATGTGATCATTAGTGTTTTCATTTTCTTGTTTCCTCCTGATTGAATTACCAAAGTACAAGCGATATTTTTTTTCTCCCGAAATAATCTTCAAGTTGAATATGATTGGTATCGTAGAGCACGCCATTCACATAAATTTTTAGGATATTCTTGCGAATCTTTTCCTGACTGTATCCTGGTTCCATGACGTCATCCGAGCTTACAATATGCGGTGAAAGTTCTCTTCCATTTCCAGGAATCGTAAAATTACAGGACATGGTATCAATAAGTTCTCCTCTGGAATTATACCAGCCAGTCTCACCTATGCACCTTCTAAATTGACCTTCTGTATTGGGCTCTCCATAAGCAATCCAAAGATACGTTCTCCAGGAAAGAATGGACAATTCTGTGACAACGTGAAAATTCCCTCGTAATATTTCCGGATCGATTTCATTGAATAGGGCGATAATATTTTCGATCTGATTCGGAGAATTCTGAAATAAGCATCTGATGATGATGCGTAAGTTCTTTCTGGATACTCGGAGACCCAGTTTTGATAGAAGAAGCTCATGAGTTAGAAGCACTGCCTGATTCTT
>CAZDSE010000175.1:0-4889 GCA_964507905.1 uncultured bacterium
GGGGCGAAAGAATGCGCCGGGAGATTTTGTGGGAACCAAAGGATATGTGATGGTTCAAAAGTATACCCGTCCCACGGGCATGACTGTGACGGATTCCAGGGGCATGGGGTTTTACCGAAGTCGTCCGAAAAAAGAGCAAGTCATGATGATTTTTCGTGGAAAACTTGAACGTGATGAAAAAGGAATGGCCAAAATTATTCCGAATTTTATTTTACAATTCGCCATGGAAGTGGCGTTGCAGCGTGTGGGAATTTTACTTCGAAATTATTTGGAAAATGCCAAAGAAATACCCACTCCACCCGATTTGGAAAAGTTGGCTCAGGAAGAAGACAAACGTCATCCGACATCGCCGATCTTATCTCATTGACGTACATCCGTCTCTCGGTTAAAAACAACTCATTCTATGGACAGAAATTTTGCATTAGAGCTGGTCCGTGTGACAGAGGCTGCAGCCATTGCGTCTGCGAGGCTCATGGGCTTGGGTGATGAAACAGCGGCCGATCAGGCGGCGGTGACTGCGTTAAGATCTGCTTTAAATACGTTGGACTTGGATGGGACGGTGGTGATTGGCGAGGGAGAAAGAGATGAAGCGCCCATGCTCTATATCGGAGAAAAAGTCGGTAAGGGGAAGCCCTATCCTCAAATTGATATCGCTCTGGATCCGCTGGAAGGAACGACCATCTGTGCCAGAGGAGATACGAATGCACTGTCTTGTGTGGCCATTGCGGAAAAGGGGGGATTCTTGCATGCCCCGGATACTTATATGCAAAAAATTGCGGTGGGGCCTGGATTAAAAGACGTCATTCATCTCGAAGCTTCAGCGACTGAAAATTTACAAAATATTGCAAAGATTAAAAAATGTAATGTGGAAGAAATTACAGTGGTTATTTTGGATCGTCCGCGTCATGCGGATTTGATTCAAGAGGTGAGATCCACGGGGGCACGCATTATGCTCATCCGAGATGGAGATGTGTCTGCTGCAATTTCGACCTGTCACCCCAGATCGGGTGTGGACTTGCTCTTGGGCATTGGGGGGGCACCGGAAGGTGTTTTGGCAGCGGCAGCGCTTCAATGTATGGGCGGATATATGGAAGGACAACTCAAACCCAGAAATCCAGAAGAGATCGAGCGTGCAAAGGGGATGGGAATTTCGGATATTCATAAAATTTTTACGATGGAAGAATTGGCCCACGGGGATGTGATGTTTTGTGCAACTGGGGTGACGAATGGCGCGTTGTTAAATGGGGTGAGATTTATGCCGGGTGGAGCCATTACACATTCTATCGTTATGAGATCTAAGACGGGAACCATTCGAGAGATATCGGCCCGCCATTATTTTAATAAGAAACCGAAAGGAATGTTTAATGTCTAAAGTATCACTCACAAAAACGGTGTCTGTCCCGATTAAAAAATTCTACTCTGTTGTGGCCGACTACGAGAGCTACCCTGAATTTATTACTGAGATGAAAACCGCCAAAATTGTATCTCAAAAGCCAAAAAAAGTAGAATTCACCTTGGAGATGATGAAAACTTTTAATTATGTATTACAAATCAAAGAAAAATCTCCATCAGAAGTGTCGTGGAATTTGGTAGAAAGCAATCTCTTTAAGAAAAACGACGGGGGATGGAAGCTCCAGGAAAAAGAGGGTGAGCTCAATGTGACCTATTGGTTGGATGTTGAATTCGGATTTTTGGTTCCCTCATTTATTGTGAACCAAATGGTTAAAAAAGACCTGCCCAAAATGATCGAGCGCTTTGAAGAGCGCGTAAAAAATTTGTCATAATATTCTATCTATTTAAAACGAATCACTGTGTTATTGGAACTGGGATCTTCGGTAGAAAATGTCTTAAATTCATCTTTTGATGGAACCACATCGGGAAGAGGAATCTTACCAGTGTCCACTTTCTCGGGACGCTGGGCCTCAATGGTCTTTGGCGTATTGGCTTTGGGTATCGCCGCATTGGAAGTTTCGGATTTTACTGTGTCTTGGACAATGATCTTTTTCGCCTTCGTTACTGGATTCTTTTTTGCAACGGCCTTGGGGGCACCTGCTTTGCGCGCGATTGGATAAATAGGATATAAAGGCTTTACTTCACTTTGAATTTCTTCTGTCTTTTTTTCTTCTATTTTTGGTTCTTGAGGTTCTGGCAATATGGGCTGTATTGGATAATCAACCAGTTCAATTTTTTTAGAGGGGATATCGGCAAAACTGATGGACACCATTGCATTCCATTTGGGAGTCAATGGGATAAAATCAATTTCTTTTTTCGAAAATCCTTTTTCTCCAGCCAATGTGACTTGCCATGGAGAATTTTTTCTTGGGGAAAATTTTAATCCACCGCTCAATCGATGCGGGCTTCGGAATACGGGGAGTCCTTTCTTCAGGATTTGGTCCAGTGTGTAGTCTACAAGTGGTGTATATGACGGATATTCCCGTTCCAGTCCCAGCCCATGGTTCACTGCATTGTCATAGGCCAATCCGTAGAACTGATTTTGTTTAAAATATGAGTAGTTAAAGGCCTCAGTCACTTTTTTAGATCGATCTAAGAAAAATTGGTTGTTTAAATGGAGCTTTAAAGTTTCATTGCCTCTGGTGTATGTATATGTATTGAGCAATCGGATTCCAAAACTACTGGCTTCAAAGAATGCAGTGCCATTTCCATTAAAGATTGCAAATTCGGGCTCGATCCCCACGCTGTAGTTTGACGCCACGGGCATGGTGATCATGCTTCCCAATTCGGATTTACTAAAGTTAAATGAGTGCAGTGATCCCAGAAGTTCTGAGTTATTGTTTAAGTATGTCCGTTGGTTTAAAAATAATTGTATAAATGAAAATGGCGCATAATTGATTCCAATTTGGCTGCCATATAAATCATTCATGCCGTGGAATTGTACATCTTTGGCTCTGGAAAATTCTTGAGTATATCCAAGCGAGAAAGATCCCTTGGCCTGTGGTATGGCAGAATACACGCGGGCATTTCCTGATCGGCCACTGCCCGTCACAGATGAAAATCCATCTGGTGAAAAGATCAGCGTGACCAAAGAAATCATGATTAATTTAACGGGTAACTTCATAAAACACCTTCCATCATAAATAGAGAGCAAGAGTTGTGCCAATGTTGGCATAATTATAACCCGTTGATATTATTTGATATTTTGTATTTCTATTTTTTTGGGCCCTTAAAAATGTCGTCGAATTTTTAGCGAATTGACGTTTTTTGTTACCGAGGGTAGAAAATTTGCCCTATGGTGGATTACGCCGGACAGGTTAAATCGCTGATTTCGGAGATTGTTTCTACCGTTCCTATTTTTTCTCACATTCGCGTGGATCAAATTTTGGTAAGTGTGTCGTATGCCAGAAATTCTTCAATGGATGGAGTGTGGGCAGAAATTTATCCCATGAAATATCAAAATGGACACTATTCCATCCGAGAGAAAAAGGGGAATGTGATTACTCTTTTTAAAACCGCTAAGCTTCATTTGGGTCAAAGGGAGATTTTATATATTCTATATCTCATTATTCCACGGTTTCAGAATTTGTCTTTCCATCAAAAATTAAAAACAATATTTCATGAGCTCTATCACATTAGCCCCGATTTCAATGGGAGATTGAGAGAAATTCATCCACGATTCGTGTATCATGGGACTCAGGAAAAACTTTACGAACGAAATATTTCTTGGTGGGTCAAATATTATCTAAATCAGAAGCCCCATCTGATGAATTCTATTTTTTTAAATGTTACCTGGAAAGAACTGAAATTTGCCTATCCCAAATTGCGATTTGATTTTATTCCTGAGCCCAAAGAAAAAGTGAGAAAAATGGTTTATCGTCGTAAACTGGGGAAACTGCATAAGCCTAAAAGGGATAAAGGGCTCTAACTCGGTCGATGTCTCTTTGGGTGAGTTGTCGAGTGGTTCCTTTATAAATTCTGGAATTCATGACGCTCACATCTGGATTGGTTGAATCATCGTGATCCAGTCCCAAAACATGGCCCAGCTCATGAAGGGCAATTGAAATTAAATCATAGCTATTTGTGTCACCATTCGCTGAGAACGGATATTCATTATAGAAAAAGACATTGGCATTATAAATAAACTGTTTATAGCGATATAGAGTCTTGGCAGGTTCGTCTTCTTTTCCACAAATGAGATCATTTTCGGAACATTTGCCCCATTCGGATTTGGATCTCATGCCAATGACATTGATATAAGGGCCGATTGGATTTTGGGGATTGTCGTCATAGGTACCCACCAGTTCAAACAAAGTTTTTCCTGTGGACTTATTCCAAATATCAATCGCCTCCTTGATTGCAAATTGTGCATCCGGGGAGAGAGTGGTTCCAAAGTGAAGTTTAACGGGTAAATTTTCTCCCCAGCTGAGCGGCCGGCAGGTGGATGACAGAAGATACCCACTGGCTCGAATAGATGCATCGCACGTGTCATCATCTTCAACCATGCCGCAACTGGTCAGTGAAAATAAAATCGTAAGTCCGGACAAAAGCAAAATAGTCAATTTTCCAAATAAGGATATCCTCATACTCAGATTTATTTACAAAAGGCGTGCCAAGTTTGGAGATAAAAAATTTCAATCATTTCAACGTGTTGGATTTTTTAATGGGTTCGCTCTTACGACGGAACGCCAAAAAACGGCATGACTTTGAAAATAATGATTGAAATTCACAAGTGATCTTAATAAGTTACAAAAATGTTCCAATTTTGGCTTTGTGAGCCAAAATTGTCACCGATCATGCGGGTGTAGTTCAATGGTAGAATGCCAGCTTCCCAAGCTGGAAACGGGGGTTCGATTCCCCTCACCCGCTCCAAATGTTAAGGGGTCCATACCGGACACATGGGTTACAGATTATACCGGAGACATGGGTAACACTTT
>CAZDSE010000176.1:0-814 GCA_964507905.1 uncultured bacterium
GAAAATGGATCTCAACCCGATAGCCCCCTATGAGATAAAGCATGCCTCCAACGACATGGGTTTCAAATCCGGCCCTCGCAAGTTGAGGCGGTTTTAAATCAATGAATTCCCCAGTCTTTAATTTAAACCATTCCAATGACGGATTTAAATGGCCACCCGCAATGAGAACGTCTCCATCTTCCATGACCGTCGTTGCATGCTCGGTGTGATATCGGTTCATAGAGTATAATGGATAAATTTTCTTTTCCTCATATGAATAATATTCTGCACTGGAAAGCGGCCAAGGAATGGGCGAAAGACTACTGACGCCTCCCGTAATGAGCACATCGCCATTATTTAAAACCGTATGGCGATGCATCGCTCGCTTTTGATTCATATAGAGTGTTTGAATTTCTTGAGTATACGCAAATGAATAGAAACTTAAGATTCCGACCAGAACTACCTTAAAAAGAAATAATTTCGACACCTTTTATCGTTTCCTGAATAAGAGGTTCTAACGATAATAACTCTTCTTCTAAAAGTAAAGCCTTTAATGACGATTTGGTCGCCGGACTTTGTGGCTGAAATACCGTGCAACAGTCATCAAAGGGTCGGATGGAAATGTCATAGGTCCCAATCTTTTTGGCGAGAGCGATGGTTTCAGATTTATTGGACGCAATCAGCGGACGTAAGATTAGAATATCTGTTGATCGACTTACAGTTGCTATATTTTCAAGTGTCTGGCTGGCGACCTGTCCCAAGCTTTCGCCAGTAACAAGCGCCTGCATTCCATGGGCAGTCGCCACTTCTGTAGAAATTCGCTGCATGGCCCTTC
>CAZDSE010000176.1:824-2173 GCA_964507905.1 uncultured bacterium
CTTCTATATAATAGTGTCCGAAATCGCTCATGACATTTTTCATGGATGGCCTCCTGTATCTTTTGAAATGGAACAACAAAGAGCCGACCTGAATTTTGAAATTGAGTAATTCGCTTTGCGAGATCAATCACTTTTTCTTTACTTTGAATCCCCACATACGGATAAGAATAAAAATGAATAAAATCCACATCACACCCTCGCTTCATCATCAGCCATGCCGCAACTGGAGAATCGATCCCACCCGAAAGCAGTGTCAAGACTCTCCCACTGGTTCCGACCGGTAACCCAGACAATCCCTGGATTTTTTCAACATACAAAAAAGTTTGATCATCCCGAATTTCAATTCCCAAATCCAATTTTGGATTATCCAAATCCACCTTTAAATTTGGGAACTCTTGAAAAACCACCCCTGCCACTTTTCGATTCATCTCTTGAGAATTGATGGGAAATTTTTTGTCGACTCGATTGGTGGAAACGCGAAAAGTAACTCCGTCCCTCATGAGTTCCACGGATCGCCCACAAATCTCTTCTACTGTAGATGCACATCTCACCACCGGACTAAACGACGAAATCCCAAAGACTTTCGATAATTCTTTTTCTATATCTTCTTTGTCTGATTCGTCCAACTTCACCCAAATCCGCCCCCACAACCGCTCAATTTTGGGATGAAAATGATGCAGCTTCCTTTCAATATTCCAAATGAGCTGTTTTTCAAACTCAATTCGGTTCTTGCCCTTTAAAGCAAGCTCGTCATATCGAATTAAATATCCGGTATTCATAATTTTTCACGAATGAAGAGATCTCGAAAGTTAGGATTTTAACGCAATCTTTTTCCTGTTACTCTTTCCCATGCAAGATCAAAAGCTTTTTTTCTAGATAGAGTAAGATCTTCATTTAAAAGAGTTTCTTTGGCTTCACAAATTCGATCCATTTGTTTACAGGTTAATTTGCCGTATTTTTTAATTCTTGCTTCTTCTTCAGCTTTCATCATTTTTTGATTTTCTGGATCATCCCAATCAAACTCAGGAAGATCTTTGAGATCAGGAGGCATTTTAAAGGCTTTCCCATCAACATAAAACATATTGTCATCCTTTGTATTTGAATTTTCTATACGCTTGCCTAGAGCAAATTTTTCCGAAGTGCGACCTAACTTTCTTTTCTTCCGTTTTCGATCGATCGTAGTATCCATTTTTTTCAACCTCCCTAAAAACTTTAATTATTTTTTGCTCTTCCCCTGGATACAAAATAAGTTCCTTTTCATGTTGAATATCTCTATAAAGACGGGCGGCATGTCTAAAAAGAACTTTCAAGTTTTCATTATTTAAGTGCCTCTCATATTCCCGGTCTTT
>CAZDSE010000176.1:2183-4850 GCA_964507905.1 uncultured bacterium
AATCATATGCAGGATCAACGTCAATTCGCTTTTTATCTTTTACCCATTGGTCCTGAATGGCTTTCAGTTCTTCGGCTGTATAGTCAATCTGCTTTTTTTCAAAACTCATAAACTCGAACTCTTATCATCGTCACAAATAATTTAAAAGCGATTTTTTAGTGTAACCAAACCTGCATCACTTTGTTTCCAACCATATTGACTTTTCTATAACTTCCCTTTATTAAGTGTCCCCATCTCATTATGGAATTAGAAATTTTTAAATATACGAAGCCCAAGGATTTTATGGAGGCAGTTTTGGCTGAGAAACAAAGACTGAATCCAAAATTTTCAATCCGAGCCTGGTCTCGGCAGTTGGGCTTTCAAAATCCGAGCATCTTATCTCGCGTTTTAAAAGGAGATCGAAACTTGAGCCTTGAACTCTCCACTAAAATTTCCCATCATTTGGGATTAAACCATGAGCAAAAGCGCTATTTCGAAATTTTATCTCTCTTATCTGGCGCCAAAAGTATTCCAGAAAAACAAATTTATACGGATATTTTAGAATCCATAAAACCGGATATGACTTTTTCATCTTTAACCTTAGATCAGTTTATGATGATTGCCGAATGGTACCACCTGGCCATCTTAGAAATGACAAATTTGAAGGACTTTAAAAATGATGCGAACTGGATTTCTGATAAATTAAATAAAGCCATCACCCCCACCCAGGTCAATGATGCCCTTCGACGGCTATTGCGGCTCAACCTTTTGACTGAAACAAAAAATAATCATTTAAAACGAAATCCAAAGGGCCAACTTAAGGTAGGAGATAAAACAAAATCTGCGGCCATCCAAAAATTTCATATCCAGATGATCGAAAAAGCATTGGCCTCTATTCGGGAACAAAGTTTGGATCAAAGAAATATTCGGGGTTTAACGCTTTCACTTCAGAAAAAGGATCTCACCAGAGCGAGAGAAATTATTCAAAGAGCATATCAAGCTCTGGCCAAGCTCACCGCCCAAGAAGATGGCGATGAGACTTATCAAGTCAATACACAAATTTTTCAACTCACCAAAGGAGGAGAATCATGAAGAACACCTATATCATATTGGGAGTGCTGTTATTTACCAATCTCAGCTTCGCCCAATCCCATGTGGGAAATGGAGGGGATGTCGTTGTTTGTCGAAATGACAAAAATGAAATTACTTCAATTGAGCTATTGGATTTTTATGAAGCGAGAGACTTACGACAAATCACTTATGATTTGGGAGATGCCACAGTAAACGTAAATGAAAAAATTCAGTCGGCTTTAAATCGACTCTCAAGACTGGATCCATATCGCGCAGAGCAATATTTAAAATCAGCTCAGAGTTTTATGGAAAAAGCCCATTTTGTTCAAAATAAGGAATTGCCCGATATTTCAGATTCTGGACACCTCATTTTTCCAGCGGGATGTAAAGTCGAACAAATTGTGATCAGCGATGTCCGTCAACTTTTTCCAGAAGACCAATTGTGGCTGCCCAAGGGAAAAAGCTTTATCGTCAATGCTGCTTTGTGGAATTCTCCGTTATTCAATAACGATCATAAAGCCGGCCTCATATTGCATGAAGTGATATATGAAGAAGCCCGAAAATCATTTGATCACTCTTCTTCTGTGTATGCCCGATATCTTAATTCATATGTGACCTCCGCTCGCTTGAGCACATATAATATTCAGGAGTATATGGGCCTATTGGCAGTGGCCAGATTCAGAGAGCTAAACTACATGGGATTTGGACTTGATCCAGGAAGGTCAAATGAATTCTACACCAATGGAAATCCACGATCTGCTTATCTGCCTGAACATCCAAGCAATCCATGGGGACGTTATATAACAATTTTTGGAAAAAAGATTTTATTGAAATCTGAAGAACCTCTAAATTTTTATGAAACGGGCACTGTTCAGCTTGCGACCATATCCGACGATCGTATTCTGTTTTCGACACCAGACCGAAAGATAGTCAATGCCAGTGATATATGGTTCTTACCCAATGGAGAGATTGAAAAAATTAGTCATAAACCTGGCGGTATGTTTTATAAGGAAAAACCGATCGTCTTACCGATTGACTTACCAAATACTAGGAGAATCAATGATATTTTAGAGAAGATGATCTATATCTATCCTCTTCGGGGATATTCAGAAATATATCATATTCATATGGACAGTCATTTTGTCGATGCGTATGAGTACGATCTTGATCAATTTTTACTTTTTGGAGAAGCACTGGATACCTTATCAGAATCTGAGCGAGCAACTGTGGTTAAACGAATCCAATATCTGAATATAAAACAGTCATTATATGGGAACTGCTCACTATTTTCTGAAGCTCCCGGTATAGAAACAGATAAATCTTTAGATGAAAAAGATTCAACCTACTATTCTTGGAACCCCCACTATGATCCAATAAAGTATCTTGTGACCATTTACTTCGACAACAACAATGGCGAGGAAGAATTCGTCAGCAAAGAGGACATCGTCAAATTATTTCAACGCATTATTCGAGGGCAATAAATTTTTTTTACTTTCTCATTCACTTACTGATATAAAGGCTCTTAAAAAACTCATGCACCACAATGAAGATCTGTAAACCAAAAGACCAATTTAGCTTTGAACTTGATGACCAAAAACTAAAAGAAGCCCAACGATT